>NZ_JBFAMU010000139.1:0-11107 GCF_040656655.1 Micromonospora sp. NPDC049799 | reverse complement strand
GAACAGGCGTCGCCGAAGACCTTCTCTCCGCGCCCGGTGACACTGAGGCGGATTTTGAGCAACGTCGTCCACGGCGGGGTCGCGGTCCGCGCCGCCGACTGAGCCGCCCGGCCCGTCGCGGCCACGTGGTCGAGGTGTACGCCCGCCCGTGGCGTCGGTCGACGCCTCCGTATGATGCTTGCCCGACTGCAAGTGTTGTCGGGGGGGAACATGGTGGACGCAACCGGCCCGGTGTCCCGCGCGGTTCGCGCGGCACCGCCGGACCAGGTGGCGGAGGCCGCCGACCGGGCCATCCGGTCGGTGCTGGGTGCGCTGCGGACGGACGTGTTCCTGGCCGACTACCGCATCGCCGGGTTGTGGCCGGTCCTCGACGGGGACCTGCCCGATTCCGGGTCGCTGGCCTTCCGGGGCGTGGCCCAGCGCTGCTTCTCCAGTCAGCAGCCGGTCCGGGAGGCTCTGGACGACCGCTGCCGGCTGTTCCTGCCGCTGTCGGTCTGGGGTGAGCGGCTCGGCGTCCTGCTGGTCGAGCTGCCGGCCGCGCCGGACGACCGCACCCTGGACGAGATCCTCGACGCCGCCGGTGACCTGGCGATGGCGCTGCGCGCCGCCGACCGGGAGACCGACCGCTACCGGCGGACCCGGCGGCGGGAGCGGCTCAGCATGGCCGCCGAGATGCAGTGGGAGCTGCTGCCCGGTCGCAGCGTCAGCCACGACACCTTCGACCTCGCCGGCCAGCTCGAACCGGCCTACACCGTCGGCGGGGACCACTTCGACTGGTCGGTCGACGGCGACCTGCTCACCGTCAGCGTCCTCAACGGCGCCGGTATCGGCCTGTCGGCGGCGCTGCTCACCGCCGTCACCGTCAACGCGCTGCGCAACGCCCGGCGCTCCGGGGGCAGCCTTGAGGAGCAGGCGGAGCTGGCCTCGGACACCGTCTTCTACCAGCACCGCGGCGAGCGGTTCGTGGCCACGCTCCTGTTGGAGTTGGACACCCGGACCGGGCGGGTGCGCACGGTCGACGCGGGTTCACCGCGGCTGGTCCGCGTACGCGGCGGCGCGCTCACCCCGGTCGCGCTGGAGCAGCAACTGCCGCTGGGCATGTTCGCCGAGACCCGGTACGACGTGCAGGAGCTCGACCTCGCGCCGGGGGACCGGCTGTTCGTGGTCAGCGACGGGGTGTGGGCGGCCGATCCGGACGGCCGCGGTAGCTACGGCGAGCGCGCGATGGCGCGGGCGATGCGCTCGACACGGTTGCAACCGCCGAGTGAGGCGGTTGGTACGGTGATGCGCGAGTTGCACGCCTACCACGTGGATGCCGACCTGCGGGACGACGCGGTCGTGGTCTGCCTGGACTGGCGTGGTCCCGGTCGGGACGGCGGGTGAACCCCGCGGTCGGGCCGGTGGCCGACCACGAGCGGGACAATCGCAGGGGACACCGGGTGGAGCTGGCTCCGAATCTGCCGGCGGCGATCGACGCGGCCGCCGAGGCGTTGGTCGGCGTGCTGGACTCCGCGGTCTCGCGGCACCAGCTCTCCGTCTCGCCGACGCAGTTGCGGGTGTTGTCCCTGCTCAGCGCTCGGCCGGGGACCAACGTGAACCGGCTGGCCGAGCTGCTGGACGTGGTGCCGTCGTCGGCGAGCCGGCTGTGTGATCGCCTGGAGGCGATCGGCCTGCTGCGGCGGGTGGCGGATCCCCGGGACCGGCGGGAGGTGCTGCTGGTCCCCACCGCGGCGGCCGACGCCCTGCTGCGGGAGGTCCGCGAGCGCCGGCACGCCGCGCTGCAGGCGGTGCTGGACCGGATGCCGGGGCGCGTGCAGCAGGAGTTGCTCCAGGCGCTGGTCTGCTTCGGCCAGGCCGCGACGGGCAGCGTGGCACCGCAGCCCGGCACTCCGGCCCGCACCGCCTGACGTCGTCGTCACGCCGGATCGCTCCGCAACTAGTGTCCTAGGATGCCTTAGCGGTGGTGACCACCGTCGCAGACACCAGGAAGACGGCACCAACGCCGCGGCGCGGGCCCGAACCGGATGGGGAGGGCCCGATATAGTGGCAGCGCAACTCACCCGGCCCGCGATCACGTCGATCGCGGGCCGCGTCAAGGGGAGGGTCCCGTTCCGGGGCTGCAGGGGGAGCCGGCGTCCGCCGGCCGACAGTGCACACGTCTCTCCGCCGCGCCCGTCTCGGTCGGGGCGCCGGAGCGTGTCGCGGAGGAGGTTCGGTGTCGCGTCGGCCGGCTCGGCAGGAGCGCCCGCGGGCCAGTGACGACATCCGTCCCGCACCCGTGGGCGACCAGGTGCTGACCCTGCCGAATGTGATCAGCTTCGTGCGGCTGCTCGGCGTGCCGCTCTTCCTCTACCTTCTGCTGGTCGCCCGGGCCGACGTCGCCGCGATCGTGGTGCTCGCCGTGGGCGGCACCACCGACTGGGTCGACGGCTGGATCGCCCGCCGGATGCGGCAGGTGAGCCGGCTGGGCGAGCTGCTCGACCCGCTCGCCGACCGGCTCTACATCCTGGCCACCCTGATCGCGTTCACCGCCCGGGAGGTGGTGCCGTGGCAGTTCACCGCGGCGCTGCTGGCCCGGGAGCTGCTGCTGCTCGGGTCGCTGGCCGTGCTGCGCCGTTACGGGTACGGCCCGCCGCCGGTGCACTACGTGGGCAAGACGGCGACGTTCCTGCTGCTGGCCGCTTTCCCGATCCTGCTGCTCGCCACGGCGGTGCCGGCCGCGGCGACCGCGGCCGGGGCGATCGGCTGGGGGCTGGCCTGGTGGGGTCTGGTTCTGTACTGGGTGGCCGGGGCGCTCTACGTGGTGCAGGCGGCGAGGCTCGTACGCGGGGTACGCGGTGCGGGGGTGGCGGGATGACCGACGCACCCCGTGACGGCCGCAACCGCGGCGACCGGGTGTACGCCCCGGACTTCCTCACCGAGCTGTTCCGCAACCCGCTGGACCCGGGGTACGCCGACGCGGCGGCCCGGCGCCGGGAGGATCCGCAGTCCGGGTCCGCGTGGCGGCGGTGGCCGGCGCGGTCGGTGACCCTCGTCGTGGTCCTGGTGCTGGGCTTCCTCTTCGCGGTGGCGTACCGGCAGACGATGGAGGACGAGCCGGGGCGGAGTCAGGTGCGCTCGGGGCTGGTGGAGCAGATCAAGCAGCGGGAGAGCGAGACCGACCGGCTGTCGGAGCGTGCCGAACAGTTGCGGGCGGAGGTTGCCCGGCAGCGGGCCGCGGCGCTGGGCAGCTCGGAGGCGGCGCGGTTGCGGTCCCTGGAGGCGGGGACCGGGCTGGGTCGGGTGCGCGGGGACGGCGTCGTGGTGCGGCTGGCGGACGCGCCCAAGGACGAGGACGCGGTGATCCGCGCGGACGTCGGTCCGTCGCAGGTGCTCTACAGCGACCTGCAGGGTGTGGCGAACGACCTGTGGGCGGCCGGCGCGGAGGCGATCGCGGTCAACGGCCAGCGGTTGACGGCGATGTCGACGATTCGGCAGGCGGGGCAGGCGATCCTGGTGGACTACCGGCCGGTGACGGGGCCGTACGAGGTGTCGGCGATCGGCCCGGAGGAGATGCGCGACCGGTACGACCGGAGTCGCAGTGCGTTGACGATGCGCACGGTGGCCGAGGAGACCGGGTTGTCGTTCGGGATCCGGGAGGCGGAGGACCTCACTCTGCCGGCCGCTCCGGACCCGCGGCTACGCTACGCGGAGCCTTCGGTCAGCCCGAGTCCCTCGCCGTCGGGTGCTGACCGATCCGTCAGTCCGGGGCCGTCCCGTTCGGGGACGTCGCCCAGCCCCTCCGGAGGTGGTTGATGATCGCGGTGTTGGCGCTGGTCGCCGGTGTGGCGTTGGGGTTGTGGTACGACCCGGAGGTCCCGGCGGCGTTGCAGCCGTACCTGCCGATCGCGGTGGTGGCGGCGTTGGACGCGGTGTTCGGTGGGGTGCGGGCGAAGTTGGACCGGATCTTCGACGACAAGCAGTTCGTGGTGTCGTTCATCTCGAACGTGCTGGTGGCGGGTCTGATCGTGTACCTGGGTGATCAGTTGGGCGTGGGTGGTCAGCTGTCCACCGGGGTGGTGGTCGTGCTCGGGGTGCGCATCTTCGGCAACGTGGCGGCGATCCGCCGGCACCTGTTCCGGGCGTAGGTTTGTGGCGATGAGCAGCGACGAGCACACCGAGACGGGCACCGGTTGGCCGCAGCCGGCGGGGCCGGGGCGCCCGTCGGGGCCGGCGGGGGAGCCGGATCCGCGTCCGGAGGCTCCGGATCCGGACGAGTTGAGTCCGTTGGCGCCGGAGCGGTCGGAGCCGCCGGTGCGGGGTCCGGGGGACGACGGGGCGACGGTGGATCTGCGGAGTGCCGCGGAGTCGGTTGTCGTGCCCGAGGTGCCCGAGGTGCCCGAGGGTCCGGAGCCGGAGTCCGGGGACCCGCCGGTGGTGGAGGACGGGCTGGTCGACGGTGCCC
This sequence comes from Micromonospora sp. NPDC049799, assembly GCF_040656655.1. Taxonomy (NCBI): domain Bacteria; kingdom Bacillati; phylum Actinomycetota; class Actinomycetes; order Micromonosporales; family Micromonosporaceae; genus Micromonospora; species Micromonospora sp. NPDC049799. The sequence goes on along the minus strand of NZ_JBFAMU010000139.1, from coordinate 6,663 downwards.
GGTCGGGGAAGGCCCCGGGGCGGTCGCGGTGGAGTTCCGCCGAGGTGATGATCGGCGTGCTGCTGGCGCTGCTGGGTTTCACGTTGGTGGTGCAGTTCAGGACGACGTCGACGGATCCGACCGCGGTGGCGACGCGGCAGGAGGATCTGGTGCGCATCCTGTACGACCTGAACTCGCGGGAGGTCCGGCTGCGGCAGGACATCGCGGCGTTGGAGGAGAGCCAGCGGCAGTTGCGCTCGGGTGAGCAGGGCCGGCAGGCGGCGCTGGAGGAGGCGACGCGGCGCGCGGACGAGTTGGGGATCCTGGCCGGTACGTTGCCGGCGACGGGTCCGGGTCTGGCGGTGCGGTTCGAGGCCGGCGCGAAGGCGATCTCGGCGTCGCGGGTGCTGGACGCGGTGCAGGAGTTGCGGGGCGCGGGCGCGGAGGCGATGCAGATCTCCGGTGGGGACCGGGCGACGGTGCGGATCATCGCGTCGACGTACTTCCTGGACTCCGAGGGTGGTTCGTTGGTGGTGGACGGGCGGCGGTTGACGGGTCCGTTCACGATCACGGTGATCGGTGATCCGGCGACCATGCGTACGGCCTTGAACATTCCGGGCGGGGTGGTCGCGTCGGTTGCGGGCGACGGCGGTACGGTGATCGTCGAGGATCGTGAGGTTGCCGAGGTTTCGGCACTGCACGCGCCGATCAAGCTGGAACACGCCCGTCCGGTCTCCTGACCGGCGCGGCCGGCACCGGTGCTGTCGCCGGTGCACCGATGGATGAAGGACGCGACTGGTGATTCCTGAGGATCTGCGGTACACCGCCGAGCACGAGTGGGTGGCCGGCGGCGACGGCGGCACTGTCCGGGTCGGCATCACGCACTTCGCGCAGGACGCCCTGGGTGACATCGTGTTCGTCCAGTTGCCGGAGTCCGGTGCGGTGGTGGCGGCTGGTGAGTCGCTGGGTGAGATCGAGTCGACGAAGAGCGTGTCGGAGATCTACGCCCCGCTCAGTGGGACGGTGGCGGCGCGCAACGAGGCGCTCGGCGACACCCCTGAGGTGATCAACACTGATCCGTACGGTGCGGGTTGGTTGGTGGAGATCACGCCGGACGATCCTTCGGCTGTCGATGGTCTGCTGTCCGCGGGTGCGTATCGCGAGCTCACTGAGAGCTGATGCGTCCCGCTTCCGGTGCGGGGGTTGTTTCCGCGCGTCCGGTTGCCCTGCATTTCGGCGCTGGCTAGGCTCGCCCAGTTGACCGAGAAACCATGAGTTGAGCGTTGCGGAATTGCCTTCCCTGGCACGGGGAGCCAGCCGCCGGGTGGTGGTACGCCCGGCGGCCAGACCCGGTATTACCCGACGCCGACCGAAAAAGATCCGTGAGGTGGTCCCATGACGCGGCCAGACGACGAGTTCCCCCCACTCGACGTCACTTCGACGCTCAATCTCGGTTCGCTCGACGAAGTGCTGGAGGGGCCGGACACCGATGTGGTGCCGAGCCGGATGTCCGGTTCGTTGCCGCCGGGTATGGCGCTGCTGGTGGTTCGTCGGGGCCCGAACGCGGGTGCTCGATTCCTGTTGGACCACGACGTGACGACCAGTGGTCGGCACCCGGACAGTGACATCTTCCTCGACGACGTGACGGTGTCGCGGCGTCACGCGGAGTTCCACCGTGACGGTGGAACGTTCACGGTGCGGGACGTGGGGAGTTTGAACGGCACGTACGTGAACCGGGAGCGGGTCGAGGCGGCCACGTTGAGCAATGGTGACGAGGTCCAGATCGGTAAGTTCCGGGTGGTGTTCATCGCCGGTCCGCGCCCGGAGGAGGAGGCCGGCCGGGGGTGAACGAGCCTGCGGCCTCCATGCCGTCGGGGTCGGCCCGGGCGCGTCCGCTGATGAGTATCGGCGAGGTGCTGGCCGAGTTGCGGGCGGATTTTCCGGACACGACGATTTCGAAGTTGCGGTTCCTGGAGGCCGAGGGCCTGGTGGAGCCGCAGCGGACGGCGGCGGGGTATCGGAAGTACTCGTGGGACGACGTGGCGCGGTTGCGGTTCGTGCTGACTGCGCAGCGGGACCAGTACCTGCCGTTGCGGGTGATCCGTGATCAGCTCGCGGAGTGGGACGCGACGGGGGATTCGCCGGGTCGGCAGCGGCCGACGTTGGTGGCAGTGGGTCCCGGTGGTGAGGTGCCGGGGCGTGCGTCGGAGGAGACGGCCGAGTCGTCGGAGGTACGGCTCGGCCGGGCTGATCTGGTGGCGCGCAGCGGTCTGGACTCCTCGACGTTGGGTGAGTTGGAGCGGCTGGGTGTGGTGGTGTCGGATCCGCCGGGTTGGTACGACGCGGATGCGTTGATCATCGCGCGGGCGGTGGCGGGTCTGGCGGCGTACGGGTTGGAGCCGCGGCACCTGCGGGGGTACCGGTCGGCGGCGGACCGTGAGGTGGGTCTGTTCGCGCAGCTGGTGGCGCCGTTGGCGCGGCAGAGTGATCCGGCGGCGCGGGCGCGGGCGGCGGAGACGGCGCGGGAGTTGGTGGCGTTGTCGCAGCAGTTGCACGCGGCGTTGGTGCGGGTGGGGTTGCGGTCGACGTTGGGTCGGTGAGGCCGGTGTCGAGCGGAAAGATCTGCCCCGGGAAGCGTGTCGTAGGCTTGCCGGGGTAACCCCTTTCTGGCGCGGGCGTGGTGCAGGTAGCGCATGGGACGACCGTGTCGCGGTCCGTGTACCGTGCAGGGAAGGGCGCGGTGCGTAGGTTGACGACGACACGGAGGCGGCGGTGCGCGAGCTGAGCGTGGTCGGAGTTCGGGTGGAGCTGCCCAGCAACCAGCCGATCGTCCTGCTCAGGGAGGTCGAGGGGGACCGCTATCTGCCGATCTGGATCGGCGCGGTCGAGGCCACGGCGATCGCCTACGAGCAGCAGGGGGTCAAGCCGGCCCGACCGTTGACGCATGATCTGTTGCGGGACGTGTTGGCGGCGTTGAAGGCTCCGTTGCGGGCGGTGGAGATCACCGAGTTGAAGGAGAACGTCTTCTACGCCGACCTGTTGATCGGTGACGGTGTGCGGGTGTCGGCGCGGCCGAGTGATTCGATCGCGTTGGCGTTGCGGGTCGGTGCGCCGATTCGTTGTGCGGAGGAGGTCCTCAGCGAGGCGGGGATCGTGATTCCCGACGAGCAGGAGGACGAGGTGGAGAAGTTCCGCGAGTTCCTGGACCAGGTGCGTCCGGAGGATTTCGCGGGCTGAGTTTCGGGCCCGGTCCGGTCGTCACGGTGGGTGATGTGCCGGTGCGGTGGGTGATCTTCGGCCGTGGTGTGCGGCGTGTCGCGACTGTTCCTCCACGGTAACGAGCGAGGGCGGCGATAGTGTTGCCCGTGTCGAGGGGTGCGCGTCCCGGAAACGACGTGTCACCGCACGGGCGGGGAGGTTGTCCGGATGCACGAGCCGCGAGATCCGGGTACGGGCTGGGACGGGTCGGTGGGGTCGCCGGGTTCGGTGACCGACGGTGACGCCGGCGTGGGCTATCGGGGTGTGACGGCCTGCCAGGCGGTGGGCATCAGCTACCGGCAGTTGGACTACTGGGCGCGGACGGCGCTGGTGGTGCCGAGTGTGCGGGACGCGTCGGGTTCGGGGACGCAGCGGTTGTACTCGTTCCGGGACCTGGTGGTGTTGAAGGTGGTGAAGCGCCTCCTGGACGCCGGGGTGTCCCTGCAGAACATCCGCAAGGCGATCGAGGCGTTGCGGTCGCGCGGGGTGGAGGACCTGGCGGGCATCACGTTGATCTCCGATGGCACGACGGTGTACGAGTGCCGGTCGCCGGAGGAGGTGGTCGACCTGTTGCAGGGTGGGCAGGGCGTGTTCGGGATCGCGATCGGTGGGGCCTTCAAGGAGATCCAGGGTTCGCTGTCGCATCTGCCGGCGGAGCCGGCGGCGGCGCCGGTGCCGGAGCCGGCGGCGGATCCGGTGGGTGACGAGTTGGCGGCGCGTCGGGCGCGACGCCGGGCGGGTTGATCGTTGGTTCTCTCGAAAGCCGGGCGCGGTGCGCCCGGCTTTTTTGCTGTTCGCTGATGACGGTGTGTTGTCGTCGGGCGGCAGCCGGCAGGTGGTGCCGGGAGTGCGGGGAGGTTCTGGCCGCGGCCGGCCGCCGGGGTTGGTGGCGGGTGTGTGGTGGTGTCGTCGCGGGTGGTCACGGACCTGTCGGGTGGTGGGATTCCCGCGCCGGAGTCTGCGTGTCCGTTGAGGACCGTGTGTCGGGCGTGGTGGCCGGATGTGACCGTGGCGTCGCCGACCGTCGATGCTCGACCGGCCAGATTATCACTCTCCGTCGTGGACTGTTGTCGGGAAGCTGATAGGGCGGTCATGACCGGGGACGCGCGACACGCTATGGTCCGACACGCGGTCGCCTCGGCGCCGGTGTTGCTCCCGGATTCCGACGGCCGTACGCCCCTTCGCGCCGACCCCGCGCGCCCCCGTTACCCCGGAAGGAACGACCGTGACGGTTACCGAAGAGACCGCCCCCCTCACCCACTACCAGCGCATCGGTGGCGCCGATTCCGTGAAGGCCGCCGTCGACCTGTTCTACGACAAGGTCCTGGCCGACCCGGAGCTGGCCGGCTACTTCTCCGATGTGGACATGGTGGGTCAGCGCCGGCACCTGGCGCTGATGCTGACGGTGGTGCTCGGCGGCCCCAACGAGTACACCGGCCGCAGCCTGGCCGAGGCGCACCAGCGGCTGAACATCCCGCTGGGGCACTACGTGAAGGTGGGCGAGCACCTGACCGCCACGCTGACCGAGCTGGGTGTGCCGGCGGACATCATCACCGACGTGCAGGCGGTGCTGGCCCAGGTGCAGGACCAGGTGGTGGCCGGCGGTAACCCGGCGGGCGTCTGAGCGTGGACGTCGCCCGACTCAAGCAGAGCTGGTCCCTGGTCGCCGCGCACGGCGACCAAGTGCCGCTCTTCTTCTACTCCACGCTGTTCCTGGCGCACCCCGAGACCCGGCAGATGTTCCCGACGAACATGGCGGGCCAGCGGGACCGGCTGGTCACCGCTCTCGGTCACATCGTGTCGAACGTGGACCAGGTGGACCGGTTGGTGGGGTTCCTGCAGGACCTCGGCGCCGACCACCGCAAGTTCGCCGTCCGCGCCGAGCACTACCCGGCGGTGGGCGAGGCCCTGCTGGCCACGTTGCGGCACTTCCTGGCCGAGCAGTGGACCGACGAGCTGGCGCAGGACTGGGCGGCCGCGTACGGGTTGGTGGCCCAGGTCATGACCGAGGGCGCGCAGGCCGCGGAGGCGGTCAACCCGCCGTGGTGGGTGGCGGAGATCGTGGGCCACGATCGGCGCGGATTCGACGTGGCGGTGCTGACGCTGCGGCCGCAGTACCTGTTGCCGTTCGAGCCGGGCCAGTCGATCGGTGTGTCCCATCCGGCAGTGCGGTCGTGGCGGTTCTACTCGCCGGCGAACGCGCCGCGGGTGGACGGCACATTGGAGCTGCACGTGCGGGCCGCGCCGGGTGGCGCGGTGTCGTCCCGGCTGGTGTACGGCAGCGCGATCGGTGACCAGGTTCATCTGGCGGCGCCGGTGGGTGACCGCCTCACGTTGCGGTCGGCGGGGCCGGCGGATCTGCTGCTGCTGGCCGCCGGGACCGGCTGGGCGCCGATGAAGGCCCTCGTCGAGCAGGTCGCGGCGGAGGGTTCCCGCCGCGCCGTGGACCTGTACCTGGGGGCCCGGTCGCGCAGCGAGTTCTACGACGACGAGGCGGTGGACAAGTTGGCCGCGTCGTACCCGTGGTTGACGGTGAGCCGGGTGGTGGGCGTGGACGTGGCCCGGCCGGGGGAGTTCACGCACGTGGTGGACCGGGCGCTGGTCGACGGGGACTGGCGATCGCGGCACGTGTACGTGTGCGGTTCCGACGAGATGGTGTCGCATTCCGTGGCGGCACTGACCCGGGCCGGCTACCACGCCGGTCAGCTGCACCACGAGGGGCTCGGGAAGCACTGGTACGGGCCGTCGTGGCGGACGGCGGTGGACAACAACCCCGGAGGTGGCCAGTGAGCGCGACGCCGATCAGTCGGTATGACGGGATGCAGGTCTCCGGTGGCGTCCAGGTGCGGATGACCGCCGACCGGGTGCGCCGGTGGGAGTTCGGTTCGTCGTCGTTCGCGCGGCGTGGGTACGACCCGAACGACGTGGACCGGTTCCGGATGCAGGTCGCCGACGAGTTGGACCTGCTGGCCGCGCAGGTCGGTGGTCTGCGGGCGGAGAACGAGCGTCTCAACGACCAGTTGGAGCTGCACCGGCACGGTGTGCTGCCGAGCGCCCCGGCGGCGTCGGCGATGCCGGCGGCGAAGGAGGTGAACCTGCTGTCCGCGGCGCAGCGGGAGGCCGAGCAGATCATCGCGCAGGCGCACGACTACGCGCGGCGGGTCGCCGAGTACGCCCGGGTGCAGTACGAGAGCTACGTGCAGGCGGCGGCGGAGGAGGCGCGGCAGGAGGCGGAGCGGGCGGTGCAGGAGTACCGCGCGAACGCCGGGCCGACGTTCGACGACGGGGTGGCCGCGCGGGAGGCGTTGCGTATCTACGGCGAGATGATGATCTCGCACATGCAGTCGGCGGCCCGGCACCTGGACGACGGCAGCGAGCACCTGGCGCGGACGATGGAGCGGTTGGCCCGCGACGGGAACGCTCCGG
>NZ_JBFAMU010000138.1:0-11112 GCF_040656655.1 Micromonospora sp. NPDC049799 | reverse complement strand
CTCCGACGCTGCACGCGGCGCTGGCGGCCGGAATGCCGGTCGACGTCGGCGTGGCCGGGGTCGCCGCCGACTCGCTCGGCGCCCGCCGCGTCGGCGCCATCGCCTACGACGTCGCGGCACGCACCGGTGTCCGTTCCGTGCTGGTGGCCGAGGACGACATCATCGCCGCCCGCCGGAGCCTGTGGCAGGACTGGCGGATCGTCATCGAGCACGGCGCGGCCGTCGCCCTGGCCGCCCTCACCTCGGGCGCCTACGTGCCCGAGCCGGGCGAAAGGGTGGCGGTCGTGCTCTGCGGAGCGAACACCGACCCACGCGACCTGCCGTAGCGGGGTCGGGTCGGGAATCCTGAGTTGAGATCGCGCAAAACTTGATTGATTCCAGAAAAGTGGACTATGTTCGTCGGGTGACGTCCGACTTCGAGACCCAGTTGCGGGCGGTCTCGTTGCGCGTGACCCGGCCTCGGTTGGCGGTGCTCGCGGCGTTGCGCGACCATCCGCACGTCGACACCGACACGGTGATCGCGCTGGTGCGGGCGGACCAGCCCACGGTCTCCCACCAGACGGTGTACGACGTGCTGCGTGCGCTCACCGACGCCGGTCTGGTGCGGCGCATCCAGCCCGCGGGTGCGACCGCCCGGTACGAGTCGCGGGTGAGCGACAACCACCACCATGTCGTGTGCCGCTCCTGCGGCGCGATCGCCGACGTCGACTGCGCCGTCGGCCATGCTCCCTGTCTCACCGCCTCGGGCGACCACGGTTTCGTGGTCGACGAGGCGGAGGTCGTCTATTGGGGCACCTGCCCCGACTGTGCGACCGAACACTCCCAGTGGTCCGCCAGTTCGGAAGGAAGCAGATGAGCGACACCCAGGACAACGTCCCCTCCAGTGCGCAGGGCGTGGACAAGAAGGAGGCGGCCGGCTGCCCGGTCGCGCACGACTCCGTCACCGCGCACGGCAGCGAGAGCGAGAACCCGGCGATCGACTCGCCGACGCCGAAGACCGGTGGTCGCCCGCGCACCAACCGGGACTGGTGGCCCAACCAGCTCGACCTGTCGGTGCTGCACGCCCACTCGTCGAAGGGCAACCCGCTGGGGGAGAGCTTCCGCTACGCCGACGAGTTCACCAAGCTCGACGTCGAGGCCCTCAAGCGGGACATCACCGAGGTCCTCACCACCTCGCAGGACTGGTGGCCGGCCGACTTCGGCCACTACGGCGGCCTGATGATCCGGATGAGCTGGCACGCGGCGGGCACCTACCGCATCGAGGACGGTCGCGGTGGAGCCGGTGACGGCGGCCAGCGGTTCGCCCCGCTCAACAGCTGGCCGGACAACGCCAACCTGGACAAGGCCCGCCGGCTGCTGTGGCCGGTCAAGCAGAAGTACGGCCAGAAGATCTCGTGGGCCGACCTGCTGGTGCTCGCCGGCAACGTCGCCCTGGAGTCGATGGGCTTCAAGACCTTCGGCTTCGGTTTCGGCCGCGAGGACGTGTGGGAGCCGGAGGAGATCTTCTGGGGTCCGGAGGACACCTGGCTCGGTGACGAGCGCTACGCCTCCGAGAAGGAGATGGCGGCCGGTGTCGGAGCGACCGAGATGGGTCTCATCTACGTCAACCCGGAGGGTCCCCGCGGCAACGCGGACCCCCAGGCCGCGGCGCACTTCATCCGGGAGACCTTCCGCCGGATGGCCATGGACGACGAGGAGACCGTCGCCCTCATCGCCGGCGGCCACACCTTCGGCAAGACCCACGGCGCGGGCATCGCCGACGACCACGTGGGCCCCGAGCCCGAGGCCGCCCCGCTGGAGGCGCAGGGCCTGGGCTGGCTGAGCACCCACGGCAGCGGCACGGGCGCCGACACGATCACCAGCGGCCTCGAGGTGACCTGGACGGACCGGCCGACGCAGTGGAGCAACCGGTTCTTCGAGATCCTCTTCGGCCACGAGTGGGAACTCACCACGAGCCCCGGCGGCGCGAAGCAGTGGGTCGCCAAGGACGCCGAGGCGATCATCCCGGACGCCCACGACCCGTCGAAGAAGCACAAGCCGACCATGCTCACGACCGACCTGTCGCTGCGCGTCGACCCGGCGTACGAGAAGATCTCGCGCCGCTTCCTGGAGAACCCCGACGAGTTCGCGTTGGCGTTCGCCAAGGCCTGGTACAAGCTGCTGCACCGCGACATGGGTCCGGTCAGCCGCTTCCTCGGGCCGTGGGTCCCGGAGGCTCAGCTGTGGCAGGACCCGGTGCCGGCCGTCGACCACGAGCTCGTGGGTGACGCCGACGTCGCCGCCCTCAAGGCGAAGGTCCTGGAATCCGGCCTCACGACCGCCCAGCTGGTCTCCACCGCCTGGGCGTCGGCCGCGAGCTACCGCTACACCGACAAGCGCGGTGGCGCCAACGGCGCCCGGATCCGTCTCGAGCCGCAGCGCAGCTGGGAGGTCAACCAGCCCGAGCAGCTCGCGACGGTCCTGGAGACCCTGGAGGGCATCCAGCGGGAGTTCAACTCGGCCGGCGGCGCGAAGATCTCCCTGGCCGACCTGATCGTGCTGGCCGGCTCGGCCGCCGTCGAGAAGGCGGCGCGGGACGCGGGTGTCGAGGTGACGGTGCCGTTCCGTCCGGGCCGCACCGACGCCACCCAGGACCAGACCGACGTCGAGTCGTTCCGGGTCATGGAGCCTCGTGCCGACGGGTTCCGCAACTACCTGCGTGCCGGCGAGAAGACCCAGCCGGAGGTGCTGCTCGTCGACCGCGCCTACATGCTCAACCTGACCGCGCCGGAGATGACCGTCCTCGTCGGTGGCCTGCGCGCTCTCGGCAACAACGTCGGCGGTGCGCGGCGCGGTGTCCTCACCGACCGGCCCGGCGTGCTCAGCAACGACTTCTTCGTCAACCTGCTCTCCCCGGGCACCCGGTGGAAGGCGTCGCAGTCCGACGAGCACGTCTACGAGATTCGGGACCTGGCCACCGACGAGGTGACGTGGACCGCCACCGCGGTCGACCTCATCTTCGGCTCCAACTCCCAGCTGCGGGCCCTCGCCGAGGTGTACGCCAGCGAAGACGCGCACGACAAGTTCGTGACCGACTTCGTCGCGGCCTGGACCAAGGTCATGGAGCTCGACCGGTTCGACCTCGCCTGACCCGTCTCCGAGCGACGAGCCCCGGTCGATCCACCAGTGATCGACCGGGGCTCGCCGCCCTTGTTCCCCCGGTGCGCGCCATGATCGATGATGGCGCGCACCGTCTCTGTCTCTGACGCGTGATCTCAGGGTGACGCCGAGGGCGCGGCACGTACACGACCACCGACGCGGCGGATCGCGGCGCAGGACCCGAACAGGGGCCCGCACCACACCGGGCGACGGGCCTTCGGCCACCGGGCGAGACCGACCCGCCGGACGACCCCGGAAGCGCAGCAGCCGCCGCCTCCGTTACGTCGTCCCGCCGGATTGTGGCCATCGTCATGACGACGATTTCCCCTGGTCGCGAGGGGTAGGAGCAGCACTGACCCGATGTGGGAGCTTCCCCACCGGGTCGCACCGTGTCGGGTCGGGCCCGGTGTTGATGCGTGGCGGTCCGTTGCCGCCCCGTGGCATCACCGCCGCGGATCCCGCTCCTGCGGCCCCTCGCCGCAGCTCGCCAGTTGCGCCGTTTCCCCGGCTGCCACATACCGGAAGGACAGCGTGCGAACCATCATCCGCCTTGCTCGGCAGCCCGAGCCGTGGCTCTTCCTCGCCGTTGGCGGTGCCGTCGCAGTCCTCGGTCATGGGGTGCTGCACCTGCTGATCTCCCGGGGCGTGGCCCCGACGGTCGCCAACGCCGTTCAGCTGGTGCTGACCCTCCAGCTGAGCTTCGTGGCCCATGACCGGCTGACCTGGCGCCGGCGTACCGCGAACCAGCCGACCGGCTGGACCAGCCGCTGGTGGCGGTTCCAGACGGCTCGCGGCTCCAGCGCTCTGCTCAGCCTGGTCGCGTTCCCGTTTCTGGCGCCGGTCACCGGTACGGCGGTCGCCTACTGGGCGCTGCTCGCCGGCGGCACCGTCGTCAACTACTGCTCCGACCACTTCTGGTCGTTCTCCCGCAAGGCAGGTACCAGCATGACGCAACCGTCTCCCGGCCCCGGCTACCGCGGCGCTCACCGCCGCCCGTCGTCGCCGGCCCGCCGATTCCTCTGGGTCGCCGGGCCGCTGGCCGCGGTCGGCGCGCTGACCGCCGTGTTCCTGAACGTCTTCCTGGTGACCGTCTCGGTGTTCATGCTGGTGGTGGCGGTCACCACGTTGGCCTTCCAGCTCTACAAGTGGTGGCTGCCCGAGCACAACGACCCCGACCGGTACGGCGAGCCGAACGAGCCTCGACTGCCCGGCGTCATCCTGGTGCCGATGCGGCACGAGGAGGCCGTCGCGGGGCGCACCCTGGAGCGGCTCGCCACGCTCGACCATCCGGACTACTGGGTGGTGCCGATTATCGACCATCCGGACGACCCGGGCACGGCGGCGATCGCACACGCCGCGGCGGCCCGCTGGCCGCACCGGGTGCTGGTGGCGCCGTACCCCGAGGACACCGCGGTGCACAACAAGCCGATCGGGCTCAACGCCGCGGTTCGGGAGCTGAACGATCTCGGGATCCCTTACGAGTGGATCGGCATCGCCGACGCCGAGGACCTGTTCCACCCCCGGCTGCTGCGGATGGTCGACTACCGATTCCGCAGGACCGGGGCGGGCATCGTGCAGTGCGGTGTGCAGTTGATGAACTTCAGCGCCGACCCGCGTACGTTGCCCCTGCCGTCGGGACGGTTGCCCCGGCTGCGTCGCTGGCTGCGGGCGAACGGCTCCGGCTGGTGGCGTGCGGCGAACGTGCTGGAGTACTACAAGTGGTTCCAGTCCCGGCTGAAGTTGCAGGCGGCGACGAAGGTGATGCCGCTGGGCGGCAACACGGTCTTCTTCCGACGGGAGTTCCTGGAGGCACTGCGCAGGCGGTACGGCGCGTACTGGGACGAGGACTGCCTCACCGAGGACTGCAAGATCGGCATGGTGGCCTCGGTGCTCGGCTACGACGTCGACGTCGTCTACATCGACGAGATGGTCACCCGGGAGGAGACCCCGGACACCCTGCGCGGCCTGGTCCGCCAGCGGGTGCGCTGGATGCAGGGCTTCATCCAGGTCTTCACCGAGCGGGAATGGCTGGCCCTGTCCCGAACGTGGCAGAAGGTGCTCGCCGTCTACGTGCTCGGCTTCCAGTTCTTTCAGGCGTTCTCGGTGGTCTTCGCACCGGTCGCGCTGGCCCTGGCGCTGGCCCACAAGTCGCCGATCGTGGTGGCGCTGCTGGCCAGCGTGCCGCTGGGGATCAGCCTGCTCACCGTCGCCCTCGACGTGCTGATGCTGCACCAGTTCGGGCGTACCTTCGGGCAGAAGGTCCGGCTGCGTGACTACGTGGGGGTGGTCGTCGGCGGTTACCCGTACCAGGTGGTCCTGTCGGTGGCCGGGGTGTGGGCGCTGCTGCGGCACCTAACGGGGTGTACCGACTGGGTGAAGACCGCGCACAGCGGCGCGCACCTGGGCGCGGCGCCCGCGCCCGACGCTGATCGGGTCCCGGCGACGGCGGGGGTGGGCGCATGACCAGGACGTTGGAGAACACGACCCTCGACCTGCGCGCCGTCACCGACATCGACCGGGCGCTGCCGCCGCACCGGCGGGCCCGCGTCAGCCTCCAGGTCTGGTTCGCCCGGCACGCCCGCAGCCTGGCCGTGCTGACGCCGCTGCTCGCCCTGGTCGGGGCCGTCCACGCCGTCGGCATGGCGAACTTCCCGGGGTACGTCGACGACCCCGGCACCTACCTGTCCCAGGCGTGGGCGATGCGGTACGAGGGTGAACTGTCGCCCTACTCGTACTTCTACGACCACGCGCCGGCGGGCTGGATCCAGATCGCCGCCTGGGCCGCGCTCACCAACGGCTTCGACCGGTACGACTCCGCCATTGCCTTCGGCAACGAGTGCATGCTGATCGCCCGGGTTGTCAGCGCCGGTCTGCTCTACCTGCTCGGCCGCCGGCTCGGCTTCGGACGGGTGCCCGCCTCGGTGGCGGTGCTGCTGTTCGGCCTCTCCCCGCTGGCCGTGGTCTACGGTCGCTGGACCTTCCTCGACAACCTGGTCACCCCGTGGCTGCTGCTGGCGTTCGTGCTGGCGTACTCGCCACGGCGCAGCATCGCCGCCGGCATCGGCGCGGCCCTGGCCTTCGGGATGGCCGCGCTGACCAAGGAGACCACGTTGCTGCTGCTACCCGCCTTCGGCTGGGCGTTGCTGCAGAACACCGACCGGCGCAACCGCCCGCAGGTGCTGGTGACCGCCGCTTTCGCGGGCATCCTGCTGATGGCGATGTATCCGCTGTTCGCGCTCTTCAAGGGCGAGTTGCTCCCCGGCGAGGGGCACAACAGCCTGCTCGGCACCGCGCAGTGGCAGCTGGACGGGCGGGCGTCCAGCGGCTCGGTGCTGGACGCCGGCAGCGCGACCCACCAGCAGGTGCTGAACTGGCTTCAGTACGACCACTGGCTACCCCTGCTGGGGCTGGCCGCGATTCCGCTGGCACTGCTGGTCCGCCGGCTTCGCCCGGCCGCCCTTGCCCTGGTCATCGGCTGGCTGGTGCTGGTGCGCGGCGGCTACGTCCCCTTCATGCACGTGATCAACCTGCTGCCGTGGAGCGCCCTGCTGGTCGCCGGCGTGATCGCCGCGCTGGCCGGCAGCCCCGGGCTGGTGCCCACCGGCTGGCTACGCCGGCGCGCCGAGCAGCGCTTCGGGTACGGCTTCCGGGTCACCCTGGCGGGCCTGCTGGTGCTCGGGCTGGCCGGCGTGGCCGCCGTGCACTGGACCCCGGAGCTGCGCCGGATGATGACGGTCGCCGAGCAGCCGCCGCTGCGCTCGGCCACCGAGTGGGTCGCCCGCAACGTGCCGCGCGACAAGACCCTGGTCGTGCACGACGCGATCTGGACGGACCTGGTGCACCACTACGGGTACGACCCGCGACCGGTGATCGTCTACAAGCTCGACACCGACCCGGCGGTGCAGGCCACCGTCAAGCGGGTCGACTACCTGGTGGTGCCGGACTGGTACTACCGCACCGCCGACGCGGCCGAGAAGTACCCGACCCTGATGGAGGCCCGCAAGCACGCGGTGCAGGTGGCCAGCTTCGGCACCGGGGACGACCGGGTGCGGGTGTTGCGGGTCAGCGAACACTGGGAGCTGCCGTGACCCGCCGTCGCCGGCACCTGTCGGCCGCAGTCCTCGCGGTCGTCGTCGCTCTGGCCACAGGCTGCGCCGACCGGCCCGACACCGCGCTGCGTCCCGACCCGCCCGCGATCACGTACGCGCCGCCGAAGCAGCCGTTCCGGGACGCGACGCTGCACGTCGACGTCGACACCGCGGCGGCCCGCTGGCAGGCACGCAACGGCGCGGACTGGCTGGACCCGATCACCGACCGGCCGCAGGCCCGCTGGGTCAACGATCCGCGCGACGTGCCGCCGGCCGGTGAGCTGGCCGCGCGGGCCCGGCAGCGCGCCGAGCTGCCGGTGCTGGTGGCGTACTGGATCCCCAACCGGGGCTGCGCCAACTCTCGGGAAGGCGCGCCGGACGCCCAGGCGTACCAGGACTACATCGGCAAGCTCATCGCCGCGCTGGGGGGTGCCCGGTCGGTGGTGGTGATGGAGCCCGACGCCATCGCGGCGGACTGCTTCGACGCCGCCCGCGCCCAACTGCTCACCGACGCCACGAAGCGGCTGGCCGCCGCCGGGCACGCCGTCTACCTCGACGCGGGGCACTCCAGGTGGCGCTCGACCGGGGAGACCGCCGAGCGGTTGCTCGCCTCCGGCATCACGTACGCGGAGGGATTCGCGGTGAACGTCTCGAACCGGCAGTCCACGGAGGACAGCTACCGGTGGGGGCGGGAGCTCTCCGACCTGGTCGGGGACCGCGAGTTCGTCATCGACACCTCCCGCAACGGCGCCGGCCCGCCGCCGGACGAGCCGGGCCGCGACGACGAGTGGTGCAACCCGGAGCGGCAGGCTCTCGGGGAGGCGCCCCGGCCGGTGACCGACCGACCGGGCCTGGCCGCGCTGCTCTGGATCAAGGCGCCGGGGGAGTCCGACGGGGTGTGCGGTGGAGAGAAGACGTACCTGTTCACGCCCACGCAGGCGCGTACCCTGATTGCCGATGCCCCGTGGCTGTCGGCGGCCGATCGGGCCGCCGCACGGGCGGCCCGGCCGACGCCGGTCGTCGACCAGGAATGACGGCTCTGCGGGACCGCCGTCAGGCGTTGCGGAAGGTGCGACGGTAGGCGTCGGGAGTTACGCCGATGGTGCGGGTGAAGTGCCGGCGCAACGTCGTGGCGGTTCCCATGCCGGCCGCCCGGGCGATGACGTCGATGCTGCTGTCCGTGTTCTCCAGCAGCTCCTGGGCCCGGCGGATCCGCTGCGTCGACAGCCACTGCAGCGGGGTGGTGCCCGTTGCCGACCGGAAGTGGCGGGCCAGGTTGCGTGAGCTCATGTTCGCCTGGCGAGCCAGGTCCTCCACGGTCAGCGGACGGTTCAGCCGTTCCATCGCCCAGGGGAGCAGGTCGGCGAGGGGATGGTCGTCGCGCGCGGGCACCGGGGTGGTGACGAACTGGGCCTGGCCGCCGGCGCGATGCGGTGGCACGACCAGGCGGCGGGCGACGGCGTTGGCGACCGTCGCGCCGTGGTCGCGGCGGATCAGGTGCAGGCACAGGTCGATCGCGGCGGCCTTGCCGGCGGAGGCGAGCACGGTGCCGTTGTCGACGTAGAGCACGTCCGGGTCGACCTGCACGCGGGGATAGCGGGCCGCCAGCGCCTCGGTGTGGGCCCAGTGCGTGGTCGCGCGCAGCCCGTCCAGCACCCCGGCGGCGGCCAGCACGAACGCACCGGTGCACAGCGAGACGATCCGGGCGCCCGCCTCGTGGGCCGCGCGGACGGCGTCGAGCAGGTCGGGTGGCAGGTCCGCGTCGATGTCCTCCACGGCGGGGACGATCACGGTGTCGGCGCGGGCGAGTCGGTCCAACCCGTCGTCCGGCTCCAGGTGGAACCGGCCGATCCGGACCGGGCCCGGGCCGCAGACCACGAGGTCGTACCACGGGTCTGCCAGGCCGGAGGGGTCGCGGGCGAAGACCTCGCAGGCCATGGCGAGCTCGAAGTGCAGCATCGCGTCGGTGGCGGCGAGCGCGATCGTGGTCATGTCCGAAAGTGTACGGGGCATGGCGTTCCCGACACTGGTCCGGGCCGGCCACTGCGGAGAGGATCTTCTTAGTCGATCTCTTCGAGGAGGAACCGCAGATGGGTTCAGGTCAGACCGTGGCGGTCTTCGGTGCGTACGGACACACCGGTCGTTTCGTGGTGACGGAGTTGCGCGATCGCGGGTTCGTCCCGCTTCTCCTCGGTCGCGACGCCGGCCGGCTCCAGGCGCTGGCGGCGTCGCATCCGGGGCTCGAACACCGGGTGGCGTCGGCCGACGATCCGGCCTCGCTGGACCGGGCGTTGACGGACGCGGCAGCGGTGGTCAACTGCGCCGGCCCGTTCGCCTCGACCGCGGCCCCCGTGATCGAGGCCGCCCTGCGCGCCGGGATTCCGTACGTCGACGTGGCGGCCGAGATCGAGGCCAACCTCGACACGTTCACGCACTTCGCCGACCGCGCCCGGACCGCGGGCGTCGCGGTGGTGCCGGCGATGGCCTTCTTCGGTGGACTCGGTGATCTGCTGGTCACGACGGCGATGGGCGACTGGACGGCGGCCGACGAGGCGCACGTCGCGTACGGGCTGAGCAGTTGGCACCCCACGGCCGGGACCCTCGCCTCCGGCACCGTCTCGCGGGAACGCCGGGACGGCCACCGCGTCCGCTACACCGGCGGCCGGCTGGAGTACTACGTCGCCGAGGGCGACCTGCCGACCCTGGAATGGGAGTTTCCCGCTCCGGTCGGCCGCCGGACCGTCCTCGGCGAGTTCACGATGGCCGACGTCGTCACGGTCCCCAGCCACCTGTCCGTCACCGAGGTACGCACGTACATGACCGCCGACGCGGCCACGGACCTGGCCGCCCCGGACGCACCCACACCGACGGCGGTCGACGAGCGCGGCCGGTCGGCGCAGACGTTCACCGTCGACGTCGTCGTGCGCGCCGGCGACACGGAACGACGCCTCGTCGCCAGTGGCCGGGACATCTACGCCATCAGCGCACCGCTGGCGGTCGAGGCGGTCCAGCGCATCCTCGGCGGGCAGACCAGGACGAGCGGGGTCGCCTCGGCCGGCGAGATCTTCGACGCGCCCGACTTCCTCCGCGCGCTGTCCGCGCACCTCTCGCTTCAGCCGCTTGTTTCCACCACGGCGTCGACCTCGAACTCCACCAGCCACTCCGGATCGATGAAACCGGAGACCTCCACGAACGTGCACGCCGGTCGTATGTGAGCGAACCGTTCGCCGTGTGCGCGCGCCGCCTCCCGCCACCGGGCGATGTCCACGAGCATGACCCTCGTCCGGATGACGTCTGCCAGCGTCGCTCCGGCCTCGCGCAGCGCCTGCTCGGCGATGTCCAGGCACCGCACGGACTGGGCGTACACGTCTCCCGGACCGGCGGTGGCGCCGTCGTCCGCGATCGGCGCGGTGCCGGCCACGGACACGTACGGCCCTATCCGCACGGCGCGGGAGAAGCCGATCTCCGGTTCCAGCGGTGATCCTGAGCTGACCAGGCGGCGGAATGACGTCACGTACGAAAGCATCGCAGCGGATTCGCCATGCTGGCCAGTCGCTCACCGTCACTTCCCCATTCGGATACTGACGGTGATGTCGTCTCGCCCTCCCTCACGCGACTCCCGCCACTTTGCTCTGCACCCGAGGATGCGCCACCTCGGTGAGCAGGTGGTTCTCGCGGCGGGGTGAGGACCGCCTCCGGCCCTACCGTGACTCGCCGTTACCGGTGCACATCGGGGTGCAGAGCAAAGTGGCGGGAGGGGTGGCCGGCGCTTGCGCGAACATGACGCAGCGGCGACGGAGTTCGGCCTGCGGGTCGACGTCCAGCCGCCGCACGCCTCGGTCCCCGATCTGGTGGAGGCGCTCGCCGCCTACGCCGTCGAGCTGCG
>NZ_JBFAMU010000137.1:0-11218 GCF_040656655.1 Micromonospora sp. NPDC049799 | reverse complement strand
CCGGGCGGCGCGGTGGCGTCGGCCCGGGTGAGCACCACCGGCCGCACCGGGGCGTCGGCGAAGGCCGCCTGCCCCGGGTCGAGGTCGAGCGAGCCGGAGACCACGACGAGCGTGGGGTACTCGGCCAGGCCGTGCGCGCGGCGCCAGGCGCGCCGGCCCTCGTCGAGCCGGACCGCGCGGTAGTTCTCGTGGCGCAGCGTGCCGGCGGCGACCACCAGGGCGTCGCAGAGCATCCGCAGCAGCCCGAACACCCGCTTGTCCGGCTCGCCGGAGAGACCGGCGGAGTAGTCGTCGACCGTGACCGCGCCGTCGACGCTGGTCACGAAGTTGACCCGCAGGTGGGGACGGTCGGCGCGGCCGTAGAGAGCGGTGAGCGCGGCGTCGTCCAGGGGCTCGCCGGATGGGTCGGGCCAGAGCCGCGAGATCGGAATCCCGACGCTCATTCGCCGGCCGGACCCGTGACCGGAGGGGTGGGTCGGGGGGTACGGTGCTGGCAGTCGCACCAGTTCCGACCCGGACAGTCGTCGTGCCGCCTGGCCCGGCACGCTCGGCAGATCATGCTCGCAGCCTAGTTCCCTCAGGAGGGTGGGACCCCTATGCCGCGTCAGATCTTCCAACTGAGGATCTCCCTGACCGGGGTCCGGCCGCCGGTCTGGCGCCGGGTGCTCGTGCCCGGTGGTTACACCCTCGACCGTGTGCACCGGGTGGTGCAGCACGCGGTGGGGTGGCGGGACTGCCACCTGCACTCGTTCGAGATCGACGGCGCGCAGTACGGCGAGCCCGACCCGGACGGCGAGCTGGCCCTGGACGACGAGCTGGACGTCCGGCTGGACGCGGTCGTCGGCAAGGGCAGCCGGTTCCACTACACGTACGACTTCGGCGACTGGTGGGAACACGACCTGGTGGTGGAGGACGTCTTCACCGCCGACCCGGAGGGGCGCTACCCGTCCTGCCTGGACGGGGAGCGGGCCGGCCCGCCCGAGGGAGTCGGTGGGCCGTCCGGCTACCAGCTGCTGCTGGCCGCGCTGGCCGATCCCGGGCATCCCGAGCACCAGGACATGCGTGACTGGGTGGGGGACCGGTTCGACCCGGCCGCCTTCGAGGCCGGTCCGGTGTCGACGCTGCTACGTCGCCTCTGCTGAGGGTCTCTGCCGGCCGGTTCACTGAACCGTTTCGGCGTTCAACGCCGTTCGGCGGCCCGCCGCGCCCTGTCCGGGTGGTGTCAGCAGCGGGGCAGGGTCCTCACCAGGGCAACTGAACCGTTTCTGCCGAGGCCCGTTGCGGAGCGCCACCGTGAAACCTCCCCGCGGTAACGATCTGGGAACGCTCCCAACGGCCTATTGACACCCCCGACACCCCCCGGCAATCTCATGGGAGCGCTCCCGGCGTGGCGCGGATCACCCGTCCGTGCCGGCGAGACCGCCCGTCGGCACCGGGCTCCGGCCCGCGCCGCGGCACCCCCCACCACACCCGACAGACAAGCCTCACCACCGAAAGAGGGGTCAGGATGAGCCTCACCACGCGGCGCACCCGCCTGGCGGCCGTCGCCCTGGCCGCGATCACCGCCGTCAGCGGTCTCGCGGCATGCGGCAACGACGACGACACGCCGGCCGCCGGCGAAAAGCCGGCGAAGCTGGTCGTCGACACGTTCGGCGAGTTCGGCTACGACGAGATCATCAAGCAGTACGAGAAGGACACCGGCATCAAGGTCGAGCTGCGCAAGACCGCCCAGCTCGGCGAGTACCGGCCCAAGCTGGTCCGTTACCTCGCCACGGGCAAGGGCGCGGCCGACGTCACCGCCCTGGAAGAGGGCATCCTCAACGAGTTCAAGGCCAACCCTCGCAACTGGGCTGACCTCACGCCGCTGGTCGCCGACCACTCCAAGGAGTACCTGCCCTGGAAGTGGGAGCTCGGCAAGGCACCGGACGGCCGGCTGATCGGCCTGCCGACCGACGTCGGCAGCCTCGCCGTCTGCTACCGCAAGGACCTGTTCCAGGCGGCCGGCCTGCCCACCGAGCGGGACCAGGTGTCGGCGCTCTGGCCGGACTGGAAGGGCTTCCACGAGGCCGGCAAGAAGTACAAGCAGGGCAGCGGTGGCAAGGCGTTCATCGACTCGATCACCGCCGTCTCCAACGGTGTTCTCTTCCAGCAGGGCAGCGATCTGTTCTACGACAAGGAGAACAACATCATCGCGGACACCAGCCCCGCGGTGAAGAACGCCTGGGAGACCGCCACCTCGATGGTGGACATCTCCGCCAAGGCGTCCACCTGGTCGCCGGAGTGGTCGGGTGGCTTCAAGCAGGGCACCTTCGCGGCCACCTTCTGCCCGTCCTGGATGCTCGGCATCGTCTCGGAGAACTCCGGTCCGGCCAACAAGGGCAAGTGGGACGTGGCGGCCGTGCCGGGTGGCGGCGGCAACTGGGGCGGCTCGTGGCTCGCCGTTCCGGAGCAGAGCAAGTACCCGAAGGAGGCGGCGAAGCTCGCCGAGTACCTGACCAGCGCCACCAGCCAGGTGGAGGCCTTCAAGGCCAAGGGCCCGCTGCCCACCAACCTGGAGGCGCTGAAGAACGAGGCCTTCCTCAACTACACCAACGAGTACTTCAGCAACGCGCCGACCGGCAAGATCTTCGGCGACAGCGTCGCCAAGATCCAGCCGATCCACCTGGGCCCGAAGCACCAGGCGGTGAAGGAGAACGCGCTGGAGCCGGCCCTGCGGGCGTTCGAGAACGGGCAGGCCGACAAGGCCAAGGCCTGGGAGCAGTTCACGAAGGACGCGAAGACTCAGGGTGCCTTCTGAGTGATTCCCCGCCGGTGGCGTTCGGGACTTCCCGGACGCCACCGGTTGGTCCCCTCCGCGTAGCGCCCTGCGCGAGGGCCCCCGGGCCTCGCCGGAAAAGGAAACTCGCATGAGCCTGTCGGCCACGACGGCCCCACCGTCGCCAGCAGCACCCCCGTCTCCCGACGTCCCTCACCGACGTCGCCGGGGTTATCTCCTGAACCGCCTCGACCTCAAGTACTCGCCGTACCTCTACATCGCCCCGTTCTTCCTGATCTTCGGCGCGTTCGGGCTGTACCCGATGGTGCGTACCGCCTGGATGTCGCTGCACGACTGGGACATGATCGGCGACCACTCGTTCATCGGCTTCGACAACTACACCCGGTTGCTGTCCGACGAGTACTTCTGGAACGCGCTGCGCAACACGATCGGCATCTTCGCCCTGTCGACCATCCCGCAGCTGCTCCTCGCGCTCTTCCTGGCGAACCTGCTCAACCGGACGTTCCTGCGCGCCAAGACCTTCTTCCGGATGGCCATCTTCGTCCCGAACGTGGTCTCGGTGGCCGCGGTCGCGATCGTCTTCGGCATGCTGTTCCAGCGGGAGTTCGGTCTGTTCAACTGGCTGCTCAGCCTCGTCGGTGTCGAGGCGGTCGACTGGGACGGGCACCGGTGGAGTTCCTGGACCGCCATCGCCTCCATGGTCAACTGGCGGTGGACCGGTTACAACACGCTGATCCTGCTCGCCGGCATGCAGGCCATCCCGAAGGACCTCTACGAGGCCGCGGCGATCGACGGCGCCAGCCAGTGGCGGCAGTTCTGGCAGATCACCCTGCCGATGCTCAAGCCGACCTTCATCTTCGTGGTCATCCTCTCCACGATCGGCGGCATGCAGCTCTTCACCGAGCCGCTGCTCTTCGGCAACGGCAACATCATCGGCGGCAACCAGCGGGAGTTCCAGACGCTGGCCATGTACATGTACGAGATGGGCATCGTCAACCTGAACACCGCTGGCTACGGCGCCGCGGTCGCCTGGGCGATCTTCATGATCATCGTCGTGGTGTCCCTGATCAACTTCCTACTCGTCCGCCGCTCGGCGAAGTGAGGAGAGCTCGGTGATCTCGGGTTCCCAGCGCCTGTGGCGCACCAGTCCGTTGACCTACGTGGCGCTCGTCCTGGCCGCGCTGCTGTCGATCTATCCCTTCTACTACATGATCGTGATCGGCACCCGCAGCCTGGACTCCATCAACGACGTGCCACCGCCCCTGACTCCCGCCGGAGCGTTCGGTGACAACTTCGGCCGGGTGCTCGACAACGACGCGGCCAACTTCCTCAAGGGCATGATGAACTCGATCATCGTCTCCTCGGTGGTCACCCTGTCGGTGGTGCTCACCGGGTCGCTGGCCGGGTTCGCCTTCGCGAAGCTGAAGTTCCGGGGTCGGAACGTCCTGCTGCTGTCGATCATCGTCACCATGATGATCCCGACCCAGATGGGCCTCATCCCGCTCTGGGGCATGATGCAGGACCTGAAGTGGTACGACACCCTCTACGCCGTCACCGTGCCGTTCCTGGTCAGCGCCTTCGGCGTGTTCATGATGCGCCAGTACGCCAGCCAGGCGATCTCCGACGAATTGATCGAGGCGGGGAGGGTCGACGGCGCGAGCACGTTCCGGATCTACTGGAGCATCGTGCTGCCCGCGCTGCGCCCGGCCGCCGGCGTGCTCGGTCTGCTGACCTTCATGGAGACCTGGAACTCGTTCCTCTGGCCGTACGCGATCCTCAGCCCGGAGAACCCGACCCTGCAGGTCTCGCTCTCCTTCCTCTCGTACGCCTACTACACCGACTACTCCCAGGTCTTCGCCGCCACCGCGGTCGGCACCATCCCCCTGGTGCTCGTCTTTCTCCTGTTCGGCCGCCAGATCATCGGCGGGATCATGGAAGGTGCCGTCAAATCGTGAGCAACCCCGCCCGCCCGCCGGCCGCCGGTGCACTCGCCGAGCGTCCGCCGCTGACCTTCCCGCCCGGTTTCCTGTGGGGTGCCGCCACCGCGGCGTACCAGATCGAGGGCGCGGCGACCGAGGACGGCCGGGCCCCGTCGATCTGGGACACCTTCAGCCACACCCCCGGGCGGACGGTCGCCGGGCACACCGGCGACGTGGCCTGCGACCACTACCACCGGCTCGACTCCGACGTCGCGCTGATGGCCGAGCTGGGCCTGAAGTCGTACCGGTTCTCCGTCTCCTGGCCCCGGGTGCAGCCGGGCGGGTCCGGCCCGGCCAACGCCGCCGGCCTGGACTTCTACCGGCGGCTCGTGGACGAGCTGCTGAGCCACGGGATCGAGCCGTGGCTCACGCTCTACCACTGGGACCTGCCGCAGCCGCTGGAGGACGCCGGCGGCTGGCCGGCCCGGGACACCGCCGCCCGGTTCGCCGACTACACCACGCTCGTCGCCGACGCGCTCGGCGACCGGGTCCGCTACTGGACCACGCTCAACGAGCCGTGGTGCTCGGCGTTCCTCGGCTACGGCTCCGGCGTGCACGCGCCGGGCCGCTCCGACGGAGCGGACGCGGTCCGCGCCGGGCACCACCTGATGCTCGGTCACGGCCTCGGCGTGCAGGCGCTGCGGGCCGCCCGCCCGACCTCCGAGGTGGGCGTCACCGTCAACCTCTACCCGGTCACCCCGGCCAGTGACGCGCCCGGCGACGTGGACGCCGCCCGGCGTATCGACGGGCTCGCCAACCGGTTCTTCCTCGACCCGCTGCTGCGCGGCGCGTACCCGGCGGACCTGACAGCCGACCTCGCCGGGGTGACCGACTTCGGACACGTGCGCGACGGTGACCTGGCGACCATCTCCAGCCCGCTGGACCTGGTCGGGATCAACTACTACAGCCGGCACGTGGTGGCCGCCCCGGTCCCGGGCGAGCAGCCCGAGGCGTACTGGCGGGCGCCGTCGTGCTGGCCGGGCAGCGAGGACGTCCGCTTCGTCACCCGGGGCGTGCCGGTCACCGACATGAACTGGGAGATCGACGCCCCCGGCCTGACCGAGACACTGCGGCGGGTCCACGAGGAGTACACCGACCTGCCCCTGTACGTCACGGAGAACGGCTCCGCCTTCGTCGACACGGTGGTGGACGGGGAGGTCGACGACGTCGACCGGCTCGCCTACTTCGACGCCCACCTGCGTGCCTCGCACGAGGCCATCGAGGCGGGCGTGCCCCTGCGGGGCTACTTCGCCTGGTCGCTGATGGATAATTTCGAGTGGGCCTGGGGCTACACCAAGCGGTTCGGCATGATCCACGTCGACTACGACAGCCAGGTCCGCATCCCCAAGTCCAGCGCCAGGTGGTACGCCGAGGTGATCCGACGCAACGGTCTGGCCGCACAATAGGCTCGGGCCAGCCATCCGGGCGGTCCCGGTGCCGCACCCCCGCGGGGGTCGCACCGGGTCCGCCCGACGTCGGAGGAGCAGACGATGACAACGCAGCGCACCCGGTCGCTCGGGCGCCCGACCCTCGACGCGGTCGCCGCCCGCGCCGGTGTAGGGCGGGGCACGGTCTCCCGCGTGGTCAACGGCTCGCCCCAGGTGAGCCCCGAGGCCCGGGCCGCGGTGCAGCAGGCCATCGCCGAGCTGGGCTACGTGCCGAACCGGGCCGCCCGCGCCCTGGTCACCCAGCGCACGGACTCCATCGCCCTGGTGGTGTCCGAATCCGGCGACCGGGTCTTCACGGAGCCGTTCTTCGCCGGCATCGTCCGGGGCGTCAGCTCCGGGCTGCTGGAGACCCCGCTCCAGCTCTGGCTCGCCATGGTGCAGTCCCCGATCGAGCGGGAACGGGTCGAGCACCACCTCACCAACCAGCACGTCGACGGTGTCCTGCTGCTGTCGCTGCACGACGCCGACCCGCTGCCCACCCTGCTGGAGGAGCGTGGCCTGCCCACCGTGCTCGGCGGCCGTCCGGCCCGGATGCTGCGCCCCGGCGCCCAGCCGGCCTGGTTCGTGGACGTGGACAACGTCGGTGGCGCCCGCAACGCGGTGAAGCACCTCGCCGCCCGGGGGCGGCGCCGCATCGCCACCATCGCCGGCCCGCAGGACATGGGCGCCGGCCTGGCACGGTTGACCGGCTACAAGGAGGCGGTCAAGGCCGCCGGGGGCGGGCTCGACCAGGACCTCATCGCGTACGGCGACTTCAGTGAGGAGAGCGGGGTGGCCGGGATGCGCCGGCTGCTGGAGGCCTGCCCCGACCTGGACGCCGTCTTCGTCGCCTCGGACCTGATGGCGTTCGGCGCGCTGCGGGCGCTGCGCGAGGCCGGTCGCCGGGTCCCCGACGACGTGGCGGTGATCGGCTTCGACGACGCGCCGATCTCCCGGCAGGCCGATCCGCCGTTGACCACGGTGTTCCAGCCGGTCGAGGAGATGGGCCGGCAGATGGCACACCTGCTGGTGAGCCGCATCCGGGGCGAGGAGCTGTCCTCCCCGCACCTTCTGCTCGACACCCAGCTCATCGAACGCGCCTCCGCCTGACCGCGCCGGGCAAGATCGCGCTCGATGTGGGAAACAGTGGCATCCCACGCAGGGGGAGGCCACTACTTCACGGATCGAGCACGATCTTGCGGGTATGACCGGCCCGCCCGCCGGCGGCGCGGGACGCCGCGCCCCGTCAGGCGGGTGTCGTCCAGCGGCGGAGTTCGCGCTTGGCCAGGGAGGACCGGTGGACCTCGTCCGGGCCGTCGGCAAGGCGGAGGGTGCGGGCGGCGGCCCACAGCGCCGCGAGCGGGGTGTCCTGGCTGACGCCCGCGCCGCCGTACCCCTGGATGGCCTTGTCGATCACCCACTCCGCCATCGCCGGAGTGGCGATCTTGATGGCCTGGATCTCGGTGTGCGCGCCCTTGTTGCCGACGGTGTCCATCAACCAGGCGGTCTTGAGCACCAGGAGTCGGGCCTGCTCG
Source organism: Micromonospora sp. NPDC049799 (assembly GCF_040656655.1). NCBI lineage: Bacteria > Bacillati > Actinomycetota > Actinomycetes > Micromonosporales > Micromonosporaceae > Micromonospora > Micromonospora sp. NPDC049799. The sequence continues at coordinate 3,501 of NZ_JBFAMU010000137.1, read as the reverse complement.
ATGCGGACCCGGGACTCGGCGATCCACTCCCGCACCACGCCCTGCTCGGCGAGCGGCCGGCCGAAGGCGACCCGCTCGACCGCCCGCCGGCAGAGCAGCTCCAGGGCGCGCTCGGCCATGCCGATCAGCCGCATGCAGTGGTGGATCCGGCCCGGGCCGAGCCGGGCCTGGGCGATCGCGAAACCGGTGCCCTCCGCGCCGATGAGGTTCTCCGCCGGTACGCGGACGTCGTCGAAGTCGATCTCGGCGTGCCCGCCGTGCGCGGCGTCGCTGTAGCCGAACACCCGCATGCCCCGGCGGACCGTCACGCCGGGGGTGTCCCGGGGGACCAGGACCATGCTCTGCTGGCGGTGCCGGTCGGCGCTCGGGTCGGTCTTGCCCATCACGATGAAGATCTCGCAGGTCGGGTCCATCGCACCGGAGGACCACCACTTGCGCCCGTTGATCACGTACTCGTCGCCGTCCCGGGTGATCCGGGTGGCGATGTTGGTCGCGTCGGAGGAGGCGACCCCGGGCTCGGTCATGCAGAACGCCGACCGGATCTCGCCCTCCAGCAGCGGCTTCAGCCAGCGGTCCCGTTGGGCGTCGGACCCGAACTCGGTGAGCAGTTCCATGTTGCCGGTGTCCGGCGCGGCGCAGTTGAGCGCCTCGGGGGCCAGGTGCGGGCTGCGGCCGGTCAGCTCGGCCAGCGGCGCGTACTGGAGGTTGGTGAGCCCGGCACCGTAGCGCGGGTCGGGGAGGAACAGGTTCCACAGGCCCCGCCGGCGCGCCTCGGCCTTCAGCTCGGCCATGACGGCCGGCCGCGCCCACGGGTCGCCGGTCGCCTCGACCTGCTCGGCGTGCACCGGCTCGGCCGGGTACACGCACTCGTCGAGGAAGGCGGTGAGCTGCCCGTGCAGCTCCTCGGTGCGGGCGTCGTACGCGAAGTCCATCACTTCCCCCTGACGGCGAGCAGTCCGTGTGCGACCAGCGGCTCCACCATGTCGCCGATCCGGTCGAACCCCTCACCCAGCGTCTGGCCGAGCGTGTGCCGGTAGTGGATGCCCTCGCAGATGACGGCGAGCTTGAAACAGCCGAGCGCGACGTGCCAGTGCAGCGGGCCGACGTCGACGTCGCTGCGGCCGGCGTACCGCTCGATCAGCTCGGCGCCGGCGGGGAAGCCGGCGCGCGGGCCGAGGCCGTCGGCGACCGGGTTGCCGGCGGCGGAATCACTGTCGCCGAGCACGTCCCAGTAGGTCAGCAGCAGCCCGAGGTCCGCGAGGGGGTCGCCGAGGGTGGCCATCTCCCAGTCCAGCACGGCCCGTACCGCGACCGGATCGACGGTGGCGAGCAGGTTGTCCAGCCGGTAGTCGCCGTGCACGATCCGGCCGGCGTTGGCGCCCTCCGGGGCGGTGGCCGCGAGCTGGTCGCGCAGCTCCTCGATGCCCGGCAGCGGGCGGCTGCGGGAACGGTCGAGCTGCCCGGCCCAGCGCCGGACCTGCCGGGCGAGGTAGCCCTCGGGGCGGCCGAAGTCGGCCAGGCCGACCTCCGCCGGGTCGACGGTGTGCAGCGCGGCGAGGGTGTCCATCATCGCCATGGCCAGGTCCCGCCGCTGGGCGGCGCTGAGCGGGTCGGTCTGACCGCGGCTGCGGAACACCTCGCCGCGGACGCGTTCCATCAGGTAGAACGGCGCTCCGATCACCTCGGCGTCCTCGCACAGCAGCAGCGCGGCCGGCACCGGTACGTCGGTCGGGGCGAGTGCGGAGATCACCCGGAACTCCCGGGCCATGTCATGCGCGGTGGCGAGCACGTGGCCGAGCGGCGGCCGGCGCAGCACCACCTCCTGACCGCCCGTCCGGAGCAGGTAGGTGAGGTTGGACTTGCCGCCGGCGATGAGGGTGGCCCGCAGCTCGCCGCCGGCCAGCTCGGGACGGTGCTCCGTCAGGTACGTCGCGAGCCGGTCCAGGTCCAGCCCCCGGGGTGTGGGGGTCGGGGCGTGCGGTTGGAGGGCCGGCTCGGTCATCCGATTAGTTGATGGCAGCTCAGCTTTCTTGTCAAGGTCGGATTTTGCCCCCGGGACATGCCGCTGCAACGGGGACGAAATGGTCACTGGGCAGGCTGGGCACCAGCCTGCCGGCCGCCGTGCCGGCCCGCCGAGCGGAGGTTCACCGATGTTGCTGCGAGTTCGGGTCACCCTGCCGGATCGTCCGGGCACCCTCGGTCAGGTGGCGCGCACCATGGGCGTCTCCGGCGCGGACATCGTCCAGGTGGTGGTGCTGGAACGGCTCGGCGGCCGTGCGGTGGACGACTTCACCGTGGTGTGGCCCGGCGCGGCGCGGGTCGAGCGGCTGCTGGCCGGTCTGGCGGCGATCCCCGGCGTGCAGGTCGACGGGGTGTGGCGGGCGATCGGCGCCCCCACCACCACCGGCCAGGACGCGGAGCTGCTGGCGCAGGTGGCCGGCAACCCGGCCGACGGGCTGGCCACCCTGGTCGACGCGGTGCCCGGCCTGCTGGCCGCCGACTGGGCGGTGGCGGCGGTCGTCCCGGTCGACTGGGCGTCCCGCGCCGGGGCGGGCAGCGAGGCGACCGTCGGGCACGCGAGCTGGCGGACCCCGGTGCCGCCGCAGCTGCCGGAGATCACGCCACTGCGGGCCCGGGCGATCACCACGGCCGAGGGCGACCACTTCGCGGTCGCGCCGTTCGGGCGGGCGGGCCTGGTCCTGCTGGTGGCGCGGGAACGCAGCGACACGCTCGCCGCCCCCGCCTTCCACTCCACCGAGGTGGACCGGCTGGCGCAGCTGGTCCGGGCCAGCGCGGTGATCCTCGGCGACCGGCTCGACCTGGTCGGCGCCCCGCCGGTGACCACCTGAGCGACCGCGCGTGGGCCCGGAACGCGATCCGGGCCACGGGGTGTGGCGCAGACCGCACCGGCGGAACCGGACCCGTCACCCCGAGGCAACCGGCCGGCAACAGCCAGCGGCGAGGGTCGTACCGGGGAAGGGAGACAACCATGACGCTCTGGCGGATCCGGGCCACCGTGGACGACCGACCGGGTTACCTGTCGGTCCTCACGGCGAGCCTGGCGTTGCGTGGGGTCAACATCCTCACCGTGCAGGTGCACACGACCGAACGGGGCGCGGTCGACGATTTCCTGGTCGACGCGCCGGACAACCTCGACGAGGCCGACCTCCTCGCCGCCGTGGAGCGGGGACGAGGCCGGGACTGCTGGGTGGCGCGCAGCGAGGCGCGCGGGTTGGCGGACCAGCCCACCCGGGTGCTCGGTCTGGCCAACCGCCTGGTCCGCGATCCGGACGGGACCGGGGAGGCGCTGCGCGCCCTGCTCGGCGCGGACACCGTCACCTGGCGGCCGGCTCGGGCCGAGGCGGGCGGGATCTTCGACACCACGATGGTGCTGGCCGACCCGGGCGGGGGGTCCTACGCGCTGCGACGGGCGGCCCCCGGGTTCACCCCGGCCGAGTACGCGCGGGCGCAGGCCCTGGTGGAGCTGGCGGCCACCGTCGC
>NZ_JBFAMU010000136.1:0-11260 GCF_040656655.1 Micromonospora sp. NPDC049799 | reverse complement strand
CCGCGGCCACCGCCGGGGACCCGGACGCCGCCCGCTCCGCCGCCGGCCGGTCCAGCACCCGGCGCAGCACGCCGGTCACCGCCTCGTTCACCTCGTCGGGGCGCTCCATCATCAGCATGTGCCCGGCGCCGGGGCAGACCGTCAGCTCGGTCGCCGGTAGCGCGGCGGCGATCGACTCGGCGCACGGCGGCGGGGTCAGCCGGTCCCGGTCGCCCACCAGCGCCGCCGCCGGCAGGTGGGCCAGCCGGGCGAGGGTCTCCAGCCGGTGCTGGGCCCCGATCGAGGCCCGGAACCCGCCGATCGAGCGGAGCGACGCGCGGGCCACCGCGGAGGTGACCAGACGGATGTCGGTCGGGTCGCAACGGTCGCCGAAGAGCATCCACCGGATGCTCGGCCGCAGCGCCCGCAGCAGCGGCCGGGGCGGACGCCACGCGCCGCACCGGGCCAGCACCCCGGCGCCGGTGGTCTCGGCGAGCCGGATCAACCGGGCGATCCGGGGCGACAGGCCGTAGACGGTGTGCGTGTGGCCCTCGGCGGTCGTGGACACGAAGACCAGCCCGGCCGTCCGGGTGGCGAAGTGTTCGGGGTGGCGGTGCGCGTACTCCATGATCGTCATGCCGCCCATCGAGTGCCCCACCAGCACCACCGGCCCGTCGGTCACCACCGCGTCGAGCACCGCGGCCAGGTCGTCCCCGAGCTGGGCCAGTGTCGCCGTGGGCAGCGCCATGCAGCTGGACCGGCCGTGGCCACGGGCGTCGTACGTGACGACCCGCACCGCGCCGTCGAAATGCTCCCGCAGCCGGTCGAGCTGCCGGTGCCACGCCCGCCCGTCCAGGGTCCAGCCGTGCAGCAGTACGGCGGTGACCTCGGCGTCCGCCGGTCCGGTCACCTCGACGTGCAGGCGGACGTCATCGGGAAGACGTACCTCGTGGATCTCCGGCATCGTCACCTCCCCAGGCCGAGCGAATCGAACACCGGGGGTACCCGGCGGTAACACCGGCTACCCGTCATGACACCACGCCAACCGTGCCGGTGAGAAGATTCGCAACCCGACCCGTCGACGGGTCGGCACCGGTCACGCTGAGGGCATGCGTACGCCCCGGGCCGCGCTGGCCGACCTGCTGGCCGGAAACCGGCGGTTCGTCAGCGGGCAGCCCATCCACGGGCATGACGTGACCGCCGCCGCCGCGTCCGCCTCCGGCGACCAGGAGCCGTACGCCGTCCTGCTCGGCTGCATCGACAGCCGGGTGCCGCTGGAGGCGATCTTCGACCAGACCTTCGGCTCGATCTGCGTGATCCGCACCGGCGGACACGTGCTGGACCGGGCCGTCCGCGGCTCGATCGAGTACGTGGTGGGCCAGCTCGGCGTACCGCTGGTGATGGTGCTCGGCCACGAGCGCTGCGGCGCGGTAGCCGCGACTGTCGACGCGCTGCGCAGCGGTCCACGGCCCGGCGGTGACCTGGCCTACCTGGTCGACGAGATCGCCCCGGCGGTCGTCGAGGCGGGCCCGGACGACCCGCAGGTCCACGCGGTGGCGATCCGGCGGCACGTGCTGCGGACGGTGGGCGCGCTGCGCGCCGACGACCTGCTGGCCGGGCCGGTCGCCGCCGGTCGGGTCGACGTGGTCGGCGCCCTCTACGACCTCGCCACCGGCGAGGTGACCCTCCTGCGGTGAAGTGAGAGGAAGGGCCCCCGCTTAACGCCTCAGGTAGAGGAGGGGCCCCCGGTCAACACGGTGGGGTGGCGCGGGCGCGGGCGCGGGCGCGGACGCGGAAACGCCCGCCGGGACGGGGTCCCGACGGGCGTTTCCTTCTGTCGCGATGGGGGAGGGGCTCAGCCCTCGAAGACGCCGGCCTCGACGAGGCGCTTCTCGGTGGCGTCCCAGCCGTCACCCGGGTGGGTGGCGTTGAGGGCGTTGATCTCGGCCCGGATCTTGGCGGCGTGACCGGCCGCGGCCAGCACCCGGATCTCCTCGACGAAGGCCTCGGAGTCGGTGCGCAGGTGCGCGGTCTTGCCGTTGGTCAGGTTCCGCACGTAGGCGTGCTTGCCGCCGTTGAGCGGAATGACGTACTTGAACTCGCCCAGCACGCTGAGGGCGCCACCCTGGCCAGCCTGGCCGGCCCGGACTGACGCGCGCGCGGTCTTAGAGGTGTTGCTCGCCACGGAGGTACTCCTTGCAAGACGTACGGGAGGACGCGGAAACGTCCGGGGGCTGTGCGGACGGCACCGGTGGGTGGGCCCGCGGAAGATGTGCGCGGCACAGGCCGCCGATGGAACTGTACACGACCTCGATGCCTGGCTGGTCATCGCGTCGTGAGGGGTCAACGGCGGTCACCCGTCCGGCTATTCCGGCGGCGAATTTTCCGATTCTCTGGCGCACCATCCGTCACACCAGTCATCATGAGTTCCGGAACCACTCGGACGGACGAGGTCGTAGGGGAAGACGCACCTCGCTCTCCGGGAGGTCACCGTGCCAACGCGTGGCGTCGTATACGTCCACTCGACCCCGCTCGCCGTGTGCTCGCACGTCGAGTGGGCGATCGCGCGCGTCCTTGCCGCGCCGGTCAACCTCGAGTGGACGGCTCAACCCGCCGATCCCGGCGCCCGCCGGGCCGAGTGCGGGTGGACCGGCCGTCCGGGAACGGGCGCCGAGCTGGCTGCTGCCCTCCGGCAGTGGCCCATGATCCGTTTCGAGGTGACCGAGGAGCCGAGCCCCGGCGCCGACGGAGAGCGTTTCATGTACGTCCCCGGTCGTGGCCTGTTCCGGGCCACCGTGGGCGCGGCCGGCGACATCCAGCTCGGCGAGGACCGGCTGCGGAGCATCATGGCGACCGCGCGCGCTCCGGAGGCCCTGGCGCACGCCCTGGACAAGGCACTCGGCACCGCCTGGGACGCGGAGCTGGAGCCCTACCGGTACGCCGGCGACGGCGCTCCGGTGACCCTGCTCACCCGCGTCGGCTGACCTCCGCCCGGTGGCGCCTCGCGGCGGGTTCTGGGCGGCGGTCGTCCCGTGGGCGCGCGTAGGGTCGGGTTGCCCCGATTAGCGTCGAACTGGTGGGATGACTCGGTGTCGATTTCTCCGCGACGGGTCGGCGTCGTGCTCGTCGCCCTGACCGCGCTCCTGGCCTCCGGCTGTTCCGGTCCGGCGGACCGTCCCGGTCCGACCCCGTCGACCGGCAGCACCACGGCCGCCGCGCCGACCCCCACGGCGAGCGTCCCGGCCGACGACCCCGCCGCCCGCGCCGCCGCGCTGGTCGCGACCCTCGCCGACGAGGACCTGGTCGGCCAGGTGCTGATGCCGTACGCCTACGGCGACGCCGCCACCGCCGTCTCGCCCGGCTCCGCGGCCGGCAACCAGAAGCTGGCCGGTGTCGACACGCCGGCCGAGATGATCGCGAAGTACCGGCTGGGCGGCCTGATCCTGGTCGGCTTCAGCGCCGACGACCCCACCAGCGGCAACCAGGAGACGACCAACGTCGACAACCCGGAGCAGGTCCGCGCCCTGACCACCGGGCTGCGTACGGCGGCCGGGAAACTGCCCGCCGGTGCGGCGCCCTTCCTCGTCGGCACCGACCAGGAGCACGGGGTGGTCACCCGGATCACCGACGGCGTCACGCTGCTGCCCAGCGCCCTCGCCGCCGGTGCTGCGGGCAGGCCGGAGCTGACCGAGGCCGCCTGGCGTGCCGCCGGCACCGAACTGGCCGCGATGGGGATCAACCTCGACTTCGCTCCGGTCGCCGACGTGCTGGCCACCCGCAGCACGGTGATCGGCTCCCGGTCGTACGGCGCCGACCCGAAGCGGTCCGCCGCGCAGGTCGCCGGCGCGGTCCGGGGCCTCCAGGCCGCCGGCGTCGCGGCCACCGTCAAGCACTTCCCGGGGCACGGGCACAGCGCCGCCGACTCGCACAAGGACCTGCCGGTGCTCGGGCAGTCCCGCGCGGTGCTGGAGCGCGGGGCATGGCCGCCGTTCACCGCCGGCATCGACGCGGGCGCCATGGCGGTGATGTCCGCCCACCTCGACGCCCGGTCGGTCGACCCCGGCACGGCGGCCACCTTCTCCCACAAGCTGCTCACCGAGGTGCTCCGGGGGCAGCTCGGCTTCACCGGCGTGGTGGTGACCGACGGCATGAACATGCCGCCGGCCAAGCGGTGGTCGCCCGGCGAGGCGGCGGTCCGCGCCCTCACCGCCGGCAACGACCTGATCCTCATGCCGCCGCACGTCGGCCAGGCGTACGACGGGCTGCTCGCCGCGCTGCGTGACGGTCAGCTGCCGCGGCCCCGCCTGGTCGAGGCGGCGACCCGGGTGCTGACCATGAAGTTCCGCCTGGCCGGCAGCCCCACCCCGGAGCTGTCGGCCCTCAACGCCCCGGCCCACCGGAAGGCGGCCGGGGACCTGGCCGCCGCCGCGGTGACCGTGCTGCGGGGCGCGTGCGGCAAGGCGGTCCCGGGGCCGGTGACCGTCACGTCGTCCGGCGGGCGGGACCACACCCGCAAGGCGCTGACCGAGGCGCTCACCGCGGCCGGGGTCCGGGTGGTGCCGAGCGGTGGCACCGTGGTCCACCTGGTCGGGTACGGGGACAAGGCCGGCGACCTGCGCGCCGACGCCGCCGTGACGGTGGCCATGGACACCCCGTACGTGCTGGCGGAGGCGACGTCGCCGACGCTGCTGGCCACGTACTCGTCCAGCCGGGCGTCGATGACCGGTCTCGCCGGCGTGCTGGCCGGCAAGCTCCGACCCACCGGCCGGTCCCCGGTGCCGGTGACCGGCCTGCCCGCCACGACCTGCCGGCTCTAGACCGCGGACGTACGGTCAGGCGTTCGGGCGCAGCCCGGAGACCGCCAGCCGGTACGCGGGCAGCACGTCGGTCCGCTCGGCCAGCAGGCCCTCACCGATGGCGAGGACCAGGGTGCGGTCGCCGGCCCGGAGCGCCAGCGCCCAGCTGCGGTCGTCCTCCTCCAGCAGCTTGCTGGTCTCCACCCAGGTCGCCTCGACCGCGTCCACGCCGCCGGCCTTCACCTCGCGGAACTGCTGATCGGACACGGTGTCCTCGGTGCCGGCGACGAACGCCTCCAGCGCCGCCCGGGGCTCGGCAGCCGGCGCGTCGACGATCCACACGCGCAGGAAGCCCCCGCCGGCGCGGCGCCCGTCCACCTCGCACGTCGCCGTCGTGCCGCCGCGGCGGGCGAGCGCCTCGAAGACCTCGGTGGCGGTCTCGTCGTCCGGTGCCTCGACCGGCTTGGGCTTCCAGCTCTTCGGCACCGGAAAGGTGACCGGCAGGGGGCAGGGTGTGCCGGCTCCGCCGGCCTCTCCGGCGGCCTCGGCGGCGGTGATCTCGTCGTACCAGGGCTCACCGGTGGCGGCCGGCGCCGGCGTGCCGGCCTCGCCACCGTCGCCACAGCCGGCGAGCAGCGTGCAGATGAGCGCGGCCGTCAGGGCGGCGCGGGTACGACGTGCCATGGTGTGTCACTCCCCGTTGTGGATCTTCAGCCGGTACAGCAAACCGGTCGGGGAGGTCATCGTCAAGGGGCGTGAAGAAGGGCCCCCTCCTCTGCGCGAGGCGTCAAGAGGGGGCCCTTCCTCGCACCGTTACAGCGGGATGTTGCCGTGTGCGCCGCGGGCGGCCGGTGCGGCGGCGAGGGCCTGGGCGATCCGGCGCCGGGTCTCCTCCGGCTTGATCACGTCGTCCACCACGCCGATCTCCAGCGCCCGGTTGACGCCGCCGGCCACCCGGGTCTGCTCCTCGATCAGATGCGCCCGCAGCGTCTCCCGCTCCTCGGCGGGTGCGGCGGCGAGCTTCTTGCGGTGCAGGATGTTCACCGCCGCGCTGGCGCCCATCACCGCGACCTCCGCGTTCGGCCAGGCGAACACGGCGGTCGCGCCCAGCGAGCGCGAGTTCATCGCGATGTACGCGCCGCCGTACGCCTTGCGGGTCACCAGCGTCACCCGCGGCACCACCGCCTCGGCGAAGGCGTGCAGCAGCTTCGCGCCGCGCCGGACCACGCCGTCCCACTCCTGGCCCAGGCCGGGCAGGTAGCCGGGGACGTCGACCAGCACGATCAGCGGAACGCCGAGCGAGTCGCACATCCGCACGAAGCGCGCCGCCTTCTCGGCGCTGGACGCGTCGAGACAGCCGCCGAGGCGCAGCGGGTTGTTGGCGATGACGCCGACCGTCCGGCCGGCGAACCGGCCCAGCGTGGTGACGACGTTCGGCGCCCACTTGGCGTGCAGTTCCACGCCGGGGGCGTCGAGCAGGGCCTTGACCACCGGCTTCACGTCGTACGCCCGGTTGGTCTCGGCCGGCATCTTCGCGGCCAGGTCGTGGTTCTCGTCGCCCACCGGCACGTCGTCCGGGGAGAGCCGGCCCTGGTGACCGAGCAGCGCGGCGAGCTTGCGCGCCTCGACCATCGCCGCCTCGTCGTCCTTGCACGTCACGTGCACCACGCCGGAGCGCCGTCCGTGCGGCTCGGGGCCGCCGAGGCGCTCCATGTCGACCTGCTCGCCGGTGACGCTGCGGACGACCTCCGGACCGGTCACGAAGATCCGACCGGCACCGCTCATGATCACGATGTCGGTCAGCGCCGGCCCGTACGCGGCGCCGCCGGCCGCCGGACCGAGCACCACGGAGATCTGCGGCACCCGGCCGGAGGCCCGGACCATCGCGGCGAAGACCTGGCCGACCGCGTCGAGCGCGACCACGCCCTCGGCCAGCCGGGCCCCGCCGGAGTGCCAGAGACCGATCACCGGCACCCGCTCCCGCACGGCGGTGTCGATCGCGTCGACGACGTGCCGGCACCCCTCGGTGCCCATCGCGCCGCCCATCTTCGTCGCGTCGGTGACGTACGCGATCGCGGGCGTGCCCTCGATCTCGCCCCGCGCCCACAGCACCCCGGAGGTGTCCCGGGGGGCGAGCAGGCGCAGCGAGCCCGCGTCGAACAGGTTCCGGAGCCGCAGCTCCGGATCTCGGTGGTCGACGGTGGATCTCTCCGCGCCGACGGCGGTGGTGGTCACGAGCGCCTCCAAGGCAGTGGTCTCAGGCCCGCGTGAAGACGAGAGCCACGTTGTGGCCGCCGAAGCCGAACGAGTTGTTCAGCGCGGCGGGGATGTCCATGTGGCGCGCCTTGTTGGCGGCCACCTCCAGGTCGAGGCCGTCGTCCGGGTCGTCGAGGTTGATCGTCGGCGGCACCACGCCGTCGCGGATCGCCAGGATGGTGGCGATCGACTCCAGCGCGCCGGCCGCGCCGAGCAGGTGCCCGGACATCGACTTCGTGGCGGTCAGCACCGGGTGGTCACCGAGCGCCTGGTGCAGCGCCTTGATCTCCGCGATGTCGCCGACCGGGGTCGACGTGGCGTGCGCGTTGACGTGGACGATGTCGGACTTCGCCACGTCCGCGTCGGCGATGGCCCGGGCGATGGCCCGGACCGCGCCTGCGCCCTCCGGGTGCGGCTGCACGATGTCGTAGCCGTCGGAGGTGAGACCGGCGCCGGCCAGCCGGGCGTACACCCGGGCGCCGCGCGCGGCGGCGTGCTCGGCCCGCTCCAGCACCAGGATGCCGGCGCCCTCGCCGAGCACGAAGCCGTCGCGACCCTTGTCCCACGGGCGGGAGGCCCGCTCCGGGTCGTCGTTGCGGGTCGACATCGCCCGCATCGACGAGAAGCCGGCGATCGGCAGCGCGTGGATGACCGCCTCGGTGCCGCCGGCCACGACCACGTCGGCCCGGCCGGCACGGATCATGTCCATGCCGAGCGCGATCGCCTCCGCGCCGGTCGCGCAGGCGCTGGCCACCGAGTGGACGCCCGCCTGGGCGCCCAACTCCAGCCCGACCCAGGCGGCCGGACCGTTGGGCATCAGCATCGGGATGGTGTGCGGGGAGACCCGCCGCGGCCCGGACGCCTCCAGGATGTCGTCCTGGGCCAGCAGGGTCAGCGCCCCGCCGATGCCCGAGCCGACGCTGACCCCGAGCCGCTCCGGGTCCAGCCCGGAGTCGGCCAGGCCGGCGTCCGCCCAGGCCTGCTGCGCGGCGATGATCGCGATCGCCTCGGAACGGTCCAGCCGGCGCAGCTTCACCCGGTCCAGCAGGCCGTCCGGATCGACCGCGAGCCGGGCGGCGATCCGGACCGGCAGCTGTTCGGCCCACTCCTGGGTGAGCGCACTCACCCCGGAGCGGCCGTTGAGCATGGCGTCCCAGGTCGACGCGACGTCCCCGCCCAGCGGGGTGGTCGCGCCGAGCCCGGTGACGACGACGTCTGTGTGAGCCATGGTCAGGACTGCGCCGCGATGTAGCTGACGGCGTCCCCGACGGTCTTCAGGTTCTGCACCTCGTTGTCGGGGATCTTGACGCCGAACTTCTCCTCGGCGGCCACCACGACCTCCACCATGGAGAGCGAGTCGACGTCCAGGTCGTCGGTGAAGGACTTCCCCTCGGCCACGTCGTCCGGGTTCACCCCGGCAACCTCTTCGAGGATCTCGGCGAGGCCGGCGGTGATCTCGTCACGGGTCATTGCGGTTGGTTCCTCTCATCGGGGGTTGTTCTTCCGCCGGATGGCGGTGCGGCACGGTGGAAACCGTGCCGGGTTCAGGGACAGCGGACGACCTGACCGGCGTAGGTCAGGCCGCCGCCGAAGCCGAAGAGCAGCACCGGGGCGCCCGAGGGCACCTCCCGCCGCTCGACCAGCTTGGACAGGGCCAGCGGCACGCTCGCCGCGGACGTGTTGCCGGACTCGACGATGTCCTTGGCGATGATCGCGTCCGGGATGCCGAGCCGCTTGGCGATGCCGTCGATGATGCGGGCGTTGGCCTGGTGCGGCACGAACGCGGCCAGCTCGGACGGCGCCACCCCGGCCCGCTCGCAGGCCTGCAGGGCCAGCGGGGCCAGCGCGGTGGTGGCCCAGCGGAAGACCGACTGGCCCTCCTGCTGGATGTACGGGCGCCAACCCTCGATGCGGACCGCGTCGCCCTTCTCGGGCACCGAGCCCCACACCACCGGGCCGACGCCGACCGGCTCGCCGTCGCCGGTCGCGGTGACGACCGCGGCGCCCGCGCCGTCGCCGAAGATGATGCAGGTCGAGCGGTCGGTCCAGTCGACGAACTCGGAGAGCTTCTCCGCGCCGATCACCAGGGCGTTGCGGGCCGCGCCGGCCCGGATCGCGTGGTCGACGGTGCCCAGCGCGTACGCGAAGCCGGAGCACGCGGTGTTGACGTCGAACGCGGCCGGGGCGGCGATGCCGAGCTTCGCGGCGACCCGGCAGGCCACGTTGGGGCTGCGGTCCACCGACGTGCAGGTCGCCACCACGACGAGGTCGATGTCGGCGGCGGAGAGGCCGGAGTTCGCCAGGGCCTTGCCGGCGGCCGCCGCCGCCATGTCGGCCACGGTCTCGCCGTCGGCGATCCGCCGGGTGGCGATGCCGACCCGGTCGCGGATCCACTCGTCGTTGGTCTCCACCAACTGGGCGAGCTCGTCGTTGGTCACCACCCGGGACGGCTGGTAGTGCCCCAGGGAGACGATCCGGCTGCCGGTCATCGGCGCTGTCCTTCCGTGTGCGACCGCGAGGCGCGCGGTCCGGTCGTCGGGGTCATACCTGACCGCCGATGCGGGCGAGCGGCTGGCCCGGCGCGACCGGGTCGTCGTGGTGGGCGAGCCACTCGGTGAGCAGCCCACTGTCGTGCGCGGTCACCTCGACCGGCCCCTGCCGGGTGACGACGTGCCCGATCACCTGTCCGGTACGCAGGTCGGCGCCCTCGGCGAGGTCGGCGGCGGGCTCGAAGGTGCCGGCGGCGGGGGAGACGACCACCCGGAACTGGATCACCGGCTCGTGGCCGCGCAGGCCGTTGTGCCGGGCGATCAGGTCACGTGCGGCGGGCAGGTCGTCCGGGGTGTTGAGGGTGACGATCTCCGGCACCCCGGTGCTCTTCAGCTCCCGCTTGACGAGGCCGGCGAGCGTGCCCGCCGGGGGCAGCTCGATCACGCCGGTCACGCCCAGGTCGGCCAGTGTCCGCATGCAGAGGTCCCAGCGGACCGGCGCGGTGACCTGGCGGACCAGCCGCTGCAGCATCTCCCGGCCGTGGTTGACCGCCGACCCGTCCAGGTTCGACAGCAGGATGCGGGTGGGGTCCGTCGGGGTGATCCCGGCGGCCACCCCGGCCAGCGCCGTCTCGGCCGGAGCCATGTACGGGGTGTGGAACGCGCCGGCCACCTTCAGCCGGGTGATCCGCGCCCGGGCCGGCGGCTCGGCGGCGAGCTTGTCGAGCCCGTCGAGGGCGCCGGCGGCGACGATCTGGCCGGCGCCGTTGCGGTTGGCCGGGTACAGCCCGTGCGCCTCGATGGCGGCGAGCACCTCGTCCGGCTCGCCGCCGAGCACGGCGGCCATCCCGGTGGGCTCCAGCGCGCAGGCGGCGGCCATCTCCCGGCCGCGTACGCCGGCCAGGGTGATCGCCGCCTCGGCCGGCAGGACCCCGGCGAGCGCCGCCGCACCCAGCTCGCCGACGCTGTGGCCGGCGGTCAGCGGTACGTCGTACATCGGCAGGTGTTCGGCGGCGAGCAACGCCGCCGCGACCAGCAACGGCTGGGTGCGGGCGGTGTCCTTGATCTCGTCCGCGTCGGCGACCGTGCCGAGGTGCACGAGGTCGACCCCGGCGAGCGCGGACCACCAGCGCAGGCGGGCCTCGGCGCCGGGAAGGTCGAGCCAGGGAGTCAGGAAGCCGGGTTTCTGGGAACCCTGGCCGGGGGAGAGTACGGCGAGCACGTCTATGACTCTCCTGGATACCTGTGGGTAGCGCTGTGCGGCCCCCGACCAAACCGCACTAGAACCTTTGTGGAGATCCTACAAAGATCGGTGGGAGTCGTCACCTGTCTGTGATGTTTTCCTGACGGGTGGGGGCATTGTCTGGGTTGGGACCACCGGGACCACCGGGTCCAGCCGGCCGACGGTGAGCGCCACTTGGAGGGCGTACGCGTCGCGCGCGGTGAGTGGGGAGAACCCGGTCACCTCGGCGATCCGTCGCAACCGGTACCGCACCGTGTTGGGGTGCACGAACAGCGCCCGGGCCGCGCTCTCCAGCGTCCCCCCGGCGGCGAAGAAGGCGTCCAGCGTCTCCAGCAGCTCGCCGCCGGCGCGCACCAGCGTCGCGTAAACGTCATGGCGCAGCCGCCGACGCGCCTCCGCGTCACCGGCCAGCGCCCGCTCGGGGAGCAGGTCGGCGGCGGGCACCGGTCGGGGCGCGGGCCGCCACGCGGGCGCGGCCCGGACGCCGGCCACTGCCG
>NZ_JBFAMU010000135.1:0-11277 GCF_040656655.1 Micromonospora sp. NPDC049799 | reverse complement strand
CTCTACGACGCCGCGCACAAGGCCGGCTTCCCGCTCTACGACGTCCGGCACGAGCAGTCGGCCGTCTTCGCCGCCGAGGCGGTGGCGAAGCTGCACGGCCGGCAGCGGGCCGATCCCGGCCGGCACCACCATCCTGCTCGGCCGCGACGCCGGCGCGGACGGCCTCGCGGGGCTGAAGCCCGGCGACCCGGTCGATGTCACGTACCGCCCGAGGGCCGCCGACGGCAGCACCCTGCGCGCGGCGGTCGGCGGTGGCAACGTGCTGGTCCGCGACGGTGTGGTGCAGAGCATCGCCGACGCCACCCTGGCGCCGCGCACGTCGGTGGGCTTCTCCGCCGACGGCCGGCGCATGATCATGCTCACCGTGGACGGTCGGCAGGTCGACAGCAGGGGCGTCACCCAGACCGAGATGGGCCGGATGATGGCCGAACTCGGTGCCCACCACGCGCTCAACCTCGACGGTGGCGGCTCGTCCACGCTGCTCGCCCGGGAGCCGGGCGCGGCGGCGGTGCAGGTGGAGAACAGCCCGTCGGACGGCACCGAGCGGGCCGTGCCGAACGGTCTGGCCCTGTACGCCCCGAAGGGCAGCGGACGGCTCACCGGGTACTGGCTGGAGACCGCCAGCGACCCGACCACCGCGCCGGGCGTCTCCCCGGTGCGGGGCGGCCGGCCGGACCGGGTCTTCCCCGGCCTGACCCGCCGGCTCACCGCCGCCGGCCACGACGAGACGTACGGCCCGGCGGCCGGCGCACCGGCGTGGCGGGCCAACCCGGCGGTGCACGGCACGGTGGACGACGACGGGGTGTTCCGCGCCGGTGCGCCCGGTACCACCACGGTCACCGCCTGGCGGGACGAGGCCCACGGCACCATCGACCTCACGGTGCTCGGACCGCTGGCCCGGATCGACTCCACGGTGGACCGCGTCGGCCTCCCCACCGTCGGCGGGACGGCGCTGTTCGGCGTCGTCGGGTACGACGCCGAGGGCAACACCGCCCCGGTCGAGCCCGCCGACCTGACGCTGGAGTACGACCGCGAGCTGCTGCGCGTCACCCCCACCGCCGACGGCAACCTGTCCGCCACCGCCCTGCGCGCCAGCGGCTCCACCCTGGTCACCGTCCGCGTCGGACGCAACAGCACCGTCGTACCGGTGACGGTCGGGCTGACCGACGTGCCGGTCGCCGGGTTCGACGACGCGGCGTCGTGGACGTTCAGCCAGGCCCGGGCCAGCGGCGCGGTCGCCCCGGTGCCGGGCCGCACCGGTACCGGGCTGCGGATGACGTACGACTTCAGCCAGTCGACCGGCACCCGGGCCGCGTACGCCAACCCGCCCGCGTGGATCCCGGTCCCCGGTCAGCCGCAGGCCTTCGGCGTGTGGATCCACGGCAACGGCACCGGCGAGTGGCCGAGCCTGCACCTGCACGACGCCCAGGACACCCAGCACGTGCTGCGCGGCCCACTGATCGACTGGAAGGGCTGGCGGTACGTCGAGTTCACCGTGCCGTCCGGCGTGCAGTACCCCGTCCGGGTCCGCCGGTTCTACGTGGCGGAGACCAACGCCGCCGCGAAGTACACCAGCGAGGTGGTCATCGACGACCTGGTGGCGAAGGTGCCGCCGACGGTCGACGTGCCGGCCGAGGCGCCGCGTACCGACCGGGTGGTGCTCCGCGACGGCGCCGTGGACGGCGCGCCGTGGCGCTTCGCGGTGATGTCCGACGCCCAGTTCGTCGCGGCGGCACCGGACAGCGACCTGGTCGCCCAGGCCCGCCGTACGCTCCGCGAGGTCAGGGCGGCGAGGCCGGACTTCCTGGTGATCAACGGTGACCTGGTGGACACCGCCTACCCGGCGGACTTCGCGCTGGCGAAGCGGATCCTCGACGAGGAGCTGGGTGGAGAGATCCCGTACCACTACGTGCCCGGCAACCACGAGATCATGGGTGCGCCGATCAGCAACTTCCGGGCCGTCTTCGGCGACACCGAGCGGGTCTTCGACCACGAGGGAACCCGCTTCGTCACCCTCAACTCGTCCACCGGCTCACTGCGCGGCGGCGGCTTCGACCAGATCCGGATGCTCCGGTCGGCGCTCGACTCCGCCGCCGGGGACGACGCGGTCGGCTCGGTGGTCGTCGTGCACCACCACCCGCCCCGCGACCCGGGCGCGGCCAAGGCGAGCCAGCTCGGCGACCGGAAGGAGGCGGCGCTGCTGGAGCAGTGGCTGGCCGACTTCCAGCACCGCACCGGCAAGGGCGCCCTGTTCGTCGGCGGGCACGTCGGCCAGTTCCACGCCGACCGGGTCGACGGTGTTCCGTACGTCGTCAACGGCAACTCGGGCAAGGGCCCGTCGAGCCCCGCCGATCAGGGCGGTTTCACCGGCTGGACCGAGTTCGGGGTGGACCCGGTGACCCCCGCCGAGGCGGACCGGGCCCGCCGGAACCCGCTCGCCGAGGGTCCGCGCTGGGTGGACGCCGAGTTCCACCCGCACGTCGACGCCCTCGCCCTGGCCGCACCGGCGACGGTCGCGGTCGGCGCCGGAGTGCCGGTCACCGCGACGGTGACCCAGCCGGGCGGGCGTACGGTGCCGGTGGCGGCACCGGTGAGCGCCGACTGGTCCGCCTCGTCGAACCTGCACATCGGCTCGGTCGCCGGCCTGAAGCCCTGGCACGTGGCGCGCTTCGACCCGGTCACCGGTCACCTCACCGCCCTGCGGCCGGGCGCGTCGGTGACGCTCGCCGTCGACGTCAACGGGGTGCACGCCGAGGCGACGATCACCCTCACCACTGGCTGAGGTGCAAGGAGCCGAGGCCCGCACCGGTACCGGTGCGGGCCTCGGGTGCTAAGCGGGGTCCTTTCTCTACCGGAGGCGTTAAGAAGGGGCCCCTCCTTACAACGGGTCAGAAGTCGCCGTCGGCGACCTGGAAGACGGTCAGGCCCAGCTCGCGCCACATCCGGACCACCTGCATCCGGTCGTCGAAGACGCCGACCACCCGGTACCGGTCGGCGACCTCGCGCTCGTAGATCTCCCGCTTGACGACCGAGTCCTTGCGCGAGTCGCCCACCGCCCGCAGGTGCAGCGCCAGGTAGGGCACCTTGACGTGCCGGTCCAGCCACGCCTCGGTGGCGGCCCGGGCCGAGGCGTCCCGGCCGGAGCAGAAGACCACCCCGTACCCGGCCGCGTGCATGGCCCGCACCGCCGCGATCACCGCCGGGTTCGGCTCGTCCTCACCGACCCGGGTCATGTCGTACGGGCTGCGGGAGACGTTCAGCGCGACGGTGCCGTCGATGTCCACCAGGACGATCTCCGGCGGCTCGTCGGACGGAGGGTGCACCCGGGCCGGGCGTCCCGTCCGTGCCGTCGGCACCGGCAGCGGCAGGGCACGGCCCTCCAGGTAGCGTTCGTGCAGGCGGCGGATCGCCGCCTCGCCGACCCGGTCGGCCTCCGCCCGGGCCGCGTCACGGCGCAGGCACTCCTCGAGCGGTACGTCGGTGAAGTCGTGCACCTCGAACTCGGCCCCGTGTCGGGCGGCCAGGTCGGCCCAGTCCCGCAGGGTCCGCGAACGCAGGTTGGTGTCGTCGACGCAGACGTCCGCCCCGGCCCGCAGCAGCGTCTCCACCTGCGCCCGCTGCACGAGCGTCACGTGCCACTCGGCCCGCTGGGTGAAGAGCCGCTCGCCGTGCAGCATCCGGCGCAGGTCGTCGCGGTTGACGCGGACCACGGAGGGTTGCAGCGTCCGGGCGAAGGTCGTCTTCCCGGAGGCGGGCAGTCCCCGGGTGGCGATCAGGCGGGCCATCAGGTCCCTCCGTGTGTCGTCGGCCACGTGCCCCGACAGGGGTACGAACCCCGGCGGTCACGCCTGCGTGAATGCCCGGCCGGGAGGCGGGAATGCGTGACGGGCGGCGTACGTTGTCGAAGCCGGACCTGCTGTGCGGCCCGAGTGTCGAGCCGGCGTGGGCCCATGGCACACTGGTCAATCGGCCACCGGTTCCGGTTCACGCCCGAAATCCGTCGCGTACGCCACGACGGGGGCGACCCGGCGACCACCCACGAAAGGACCGAGGCGACATGAAGCCCAACATCCACCCGGAGTACGCGACGACTGACGTCACCTGCTCCTGCGGCAACACCTTCACGACCCGCAGCACCGCCAAGGGCGGCTCGATCCACGTCGAGACCTGCAGCGCCTGCCACCCGTTCTACACCGGCAAGCAGCGCGTTCTGGACACCGCGGGCCGGGTCGCGAAGTTCCAGCAGAAGTACGCCAAGGTTCAGGCCAAGAAGGCCAAGTAACTCCTCGTTCGACGCCCGCGTCCGGTTTTCCGCCGGACGCGGGCGTCGTCCGTATTCCGCCCCCGTCCCGCCCCGGCGCCGTCGAAGGAGCACCCGCAGCATGAGCAGCGAGCGTCTGGCCGCCCTTCTCGACGAGTACGCCGAGCTGGAGAAGCGGCTGGCCGACCCGGCCATCCACGCCGACCAGAACACCGCCCGCCGGGTGGGCCGCCGGTACGCCGAGCTGGTGCCCCTGCACAAGGCCGCCGGTGAGCTGGAGCAGGCCCGGGCCGACCTGGTGGCCGCGAAGGAGTTGGCCGCGGAGGACCCGTCCTTCGCCGGCGAGGCGGAGTCGATCGCGGCATCCCTGCCGGCGCTGGAGGAGCGCCTGGCCGAGTTGCTGATCCCCCGCGACCCGCACGACGCCAAGGACGTCATCGTCGAGATCAAGGCCGGCGAGGGCGGTGAGGAGTCCGCGCTGTTCGCGGGCGACCTGCTGCGCATGTACACGCGGTACGCCGAGCGGCGTGGCTGGCTCACCGAGGTGATCGACGCGCAGGACTCGGACCTCGGCGGGGTCAAGGACGTGTCGCTGGCGATCAAGACCAAGGGCGTCCCGGAGGGCGGCAACGGCGTGTGGTCCCGCCTCAAGTGGGAGGGCGGCGTGCACCGGGTGCAGCGGGTCCCGGTCACCGAGTCGCAGGGACGCATCCACACCAGCGCCGCCGGTGTGCTGGTGCTGCCCGAGGCCGAGGACGTCGACGTCACCATCGACCCGAACGAGCTGCGGATCGACGTGTTCCGCTCGTCCGGCCCCGGTGGGCAGTCGGTGAACACCACCGACTCGGCGGTGCGGATCACCCACGTACCGACCGGCATCGTGGTCTCCTGCCAAAACGAGAAGTCGCAGCTCCAGAACCGGGAGCAGGCGATGCGGATCCTACGGGCCCGGCTGCTGGCGGCGGCCCAGGAGGAGGCCGACGCGGCCGCCTCGGACGCCCGCAAGGCGCAGGTGCGTACGGTCGACCGCTCGGAGCGGATCCGCACCTACAACTTCCCGCAGAACCGGATCACCGACCACCGGATCGGCTACACCGCGTACAATCTGGATCTTGCTCTCGGCGGTGACCTGGACGGCGTGCTGGACGCCCTCGGGGAGGCCGACCGCGCCGCCCGCCTCGCCGGCGACCCGGAGCTCACCCGCCGCTGACGCGGCACCTTCCCCGCACTCTCACGAAAAGAGTGGTCATCCGAGGGCGGGTGGCCACTCTTTGCCGGACGTTGCCGGGCCGAGGGGTGCCCGGGTGCGAGCGGTCAGGAGGCGCGCGGGTGGTCCTTCGCGCGGGGCGTCTCCCGGTCGGCGGCCTCGAAGGCGACGACGAGGGCGGCGCGCAGGTCCGGGCCGCCGCCGCCGACCTCCGCGAAGCCGATGCTCACGCCGACCGGGGTGCCGGGCACCAGGGACTCCCAGTCCTCGGTCCGCATCGCCGCGTCGATGCGCCGCTTCACCTCCGCCGCCTCGGTCATGCCGGCGTCGGAGAGCACCACCACGAACTCGTCGCCGCCGTAGCGGGCCACGAAGTCGCCCCGCCGCATCACCCGGTTGATCACCCCGGCGACGCGTTGCAGGACCAGGTCGCCGGAGTGGTGCCCGTGCCGCGTGTTCACCGCCGTGAAGCCGTCCAGGTCGCAGACGCCGATCACCACCCGTTCGCCCCGGGCCACCACGGCGGCTACGTAGCGCTCCAGCCGGCGCCGGTTCGGCAGGCCGGTGAGCGGGTCGGTCAGCGCCTCGCCCTCGGACCGGACCGCCTCGCGCCGCATCTCCTCGTGGTCGATCCGGGCGGCGATGCCGTCGATGTAGACGTCCCGGAGCCGGTCGTTGCGCTGCGCGGCCAGCCGGAACGCCAGCCGGTCGACCCGGTGCGACCCGGCGTGGTCGCCGGCCCGGGCGAGGGCGACGCTGCGCAGTCGGGCCGGCTCGGCCGCGCCCAGCGTCTCGTTGGACACCTGGACGGTGTCCAGCCGGGTGACCGCCTCGATCGGCCGCCCCTCGGCGATCGCCACGCAGACCTGGCCGAGCTGGCGCATGTCCCGGGCCCGGGCGCTGTCGCCGCCGTGCGAGAGCAACCGGGCGGGCGCGGCGTCGGTGCCGACGTCCAGCCGGTCGCCCAGGGCCGCCCGCCGGGCGGCGGCGTAGCCGTACGCGGCGAGGCTGCTGGGCCGTAGCCGGCTGGACCGACCGGAGCTCAGGAAACGGTCGAGGTCGGCGGCGACGTCCCGCAGCACCCGCAGGCAGCCGTCGGTGTCGCCGGTGTGGTCCAGCGCGACCGCGTTGCGCAGCCGGATGCCGGGGGCGGCGAAGGTCTCCTCGGGGATGCCGGCGGCCGTCCCGAGCTGCCGGGCGCGTTCGATCGCGCTGAGGGCGTAGCCGTGGAAGCCGAGGTAGGAGTAGGCCATCGCGAGGTCGTGCCAGCCCCACGCGGTGTCCCGGTCGGGGTCGTCCACCGCGCCCAGCGCGCGGGCGGCCCGCACCAGGTGGGTGACGCAGCGGTCCAGGGCGCCCTGGTGGTGCGCGGCCAGCGCGGCGAGCGCGTTGAGATGCCCGTGCAGGTAGGGCTCGGCGAGGTCGCGGACCGCCGCGGAGGCCTCCTCGATGGCCCGGGTGTACTCGGCCGTGCGGCCCAGGTTCAGCACCGTGCAGAGCCGCTGCACCAGCGCGTCGGCCCGCGCGTACGGGTCGGTGGTGGTGCGCAGGACGGTGTCCAGGACCGCGGACGCCTCGGCGGACCGGCTGGACTCCTGGAGGTCGCGTGCCCGGATGAGGGCGTCAACCTGGTCGGTGACCCGGTCGAGCCAACCCACCCGTCACCTCCTCCTCGGTGTGCGCCTGACCGCACCCGCTCGTGCCGGCGCTGGCGACGCTTGCATGATTATGTCGTGACCACGGTGCCGCAACAGCCGTCCGAAGGGACGAGACGCGAACGGCCCTCCGTTTCGGTGTCCCGGGCGACCCGGGTGCTCGCCGATGCGGGGGTCGAGGCGCCGCGGGTGGAGGCCGAGGTGCTGGCCGCGTACGTCCTGGGGGTTTCGCGGGGGCACTTGGCCATCGCCGACGGGTTCACCGACGGGCAGCGCGAGCGGTTCGACGCGCTGGTCGCCCGGCGGGCGCGGCGCGAGCCGTTGCAGCACCTCACCGGTAGCGCCGGTTTCCGGCACCTGGAGCTGGCGGTCGGGCCGGGTGTCTTCGTCCCGCGCCCGGAGACCGAGCTGCTCGCCGGCTGGGGGATCGCCGAGGCCGCGCGGACGGCCGAGCCGCTGGTGGTGGACCTGTGCAGCGGTTCCGGGGCGATCGCCCTGTCGGTGGCGCACGAGCTGCCGGGCGCCCGGGTGGTCGCGGTGGAGCGGTCGGCCGCCGCGCTGCGGTGGCTGCGGCGCAACGCGGCGGACCGGGCGGCGGCGGGGGACCGGCCGATCGAGCTGGTGGAGGCGGACGTGACCGCGCCGGACCTGCTCGCCGACCTGGTCGGCCGGGTCGACGTGCTGCTGTGCAACCCGCCGTACGTGCCGGACGAGGTGGCCGTACCGCCCGAGGTGGAACGGCACGATCCGGCGAGCGCGGTCTTCGGCGGGGCGGACGGCCTCGCGGTGATCCGCCCGGTGGTGGCGCGGGCGGCGGAGCTCCTGCGTCCGGGCGGGGTGCTGGGCGTCGAGCACGACGACACGCACGGCACCGTGGTGCCGGCGCTGCTCGCCGCCGACGGCCGGTATGCCGGGGTCACCGGCCACGAGGACCTGACCGGGCGGCCCCGGTTCGCCACGGCGTCCCGCCGTGGCGACCGCCGGCACGCCGACCCCGGCCCGGCGTGGCAGACTGGCTCCTCGTGATGCTCTACGACTGCCGGTCGCCCGCCGACCGGGACCGCGGCATCGCCGCGGCCATCGAGGCGGTCAAGAACGGCGAGCTGGTGGTCCTGCCGACGGACACGGTCTACGGGATCGGCGCGGACGCGTTCACGCCGTACGCGGTCAAGGCGCTGCTCGACGCCAAGGGGGGCCAGGCGGCTCCGCCGCCGGTGCTGATCGGTTCCCGGCACACGCTCGACGGCCTGGTGTTCTCGCTGCCGCGCTCGGCGCGTGACCTGGTCGAGGCGTTCTGGCCGGGCGCGCTGACGATCATCGTCGAGCACTCGCCGAGCCTGCGCTGGGACCTGGGCGACACCAACGGCACGGTGGCGGTGCGCATGCCGCTGCACCCGGTGGCGCTCGAGGTGCTGCGGGAGACCGGGCCGATGGCGGTCGCGTCGGCCAACAAGGTCGGCCAGCCGGCGGCGGTGACCGCCGAGGAGGCCCGGGACCAGCTCGCCTACTCGGTGCGGGCCTACCTGGAGGCCGGTCCGGCCGCCGACCCGGTGCCGAGCACGATCGTGGACCTGACCGGTGAGGTGCCGCGGCTGCTGCGTCCGGGTGCGATCCCGATCGAGAAGCTGCGGGACGTCGTGCCGGACCTCGTCGTCGAGAGCCGGGTGGCCTGAGTGCCCCCGTTCACGGTGCTGCACGTGTGCATGGGCAACATCTGCCGGTCGCCGATGGCCGAGCGGCTGCTGGCCCTGGCCGTCCGGGAGCGGCTGGCCCGGCGGGGCGGCGTCGACCCCGGCCGCGCCGACGAGCTGGTGCACAGCCACAGCGCCGGCACCGGGGGCTGGCACGCCGGCGAGGAGATGAACCCGCCGGCAGCCCGCCAGGTCGCCACGCGCGGCGGCAGCGTGGAGGGCTTCGCCGCGCGCAAGCTGCGGTCGGATCTGATCGACGCCGCCGACCTGGTGCTCACCGCCACCGCAGACCAGCAGGAGTACGTGGTGGCGCTGCGCCCGGACGCCGCGTCGCGCACCTTCGTGCTGGGGGAGTTCGGCCGGCTGCTGGCCGCCGTCGACGCCGCCGGGCTGCCGCCGGCCGAGGCCACCGGAGCTGCCGTGTACGCCCGCGGCGTCGCTCTGGTGGAGGCCGCCCACGCGGCGCGGCAGGGTGCCGCGGCGCTGCCGACGGACGATCTCGACGACCCGTGGGGCCGGGGCGACCAGTGCTTCAGCCGGGTGGCCGACGAGATCGAGGAGTCCATCCACCCCCTCGCCATCGCTCTGCTGCCCTAATCCTTCCCGTTCACCCCGTAGGTGCGAGTTTTCTGCGGGTTTGGGGGAAAGAGGCGGCGAACAAGGTCATTCGGGCCATTCTGAACGGGTCCTGACGGCTCCGGCGGGGAGAGCTGATGACCCGGGCACACCTTCACAAACTGATGACCGTACTCATGGCCGGCGCACTCGCCGGACTGGTGCTCGCGGCGGCGGCCCTCCCGGCCGCGCTGGTGTTCGGGATCGGGTTCTCGGCGCTCGCCGCGCCCTACTCCGAGCTGCCGAACTCGCTGCGCACGCCACCGACCGCCCAGCGGTCGAACCTGTACGCCAACGACGGCACCACCCTGATCACCTCCTTCTACCAGGAGGACCGGGTGGACGTGCCGCTGGCCGAGGTGGCGCCGGTGATGCGCCAGGCGATCATCGCCGCCGAGGACTCCCGGTTCCACGAGCACAGCGGCGTCGACGTGCGCGGCGTCATCCGCGCCTTCACCGTCAACCAGCGCGACGGCGCGACCCGGCAGGGCGCCTCCACGCTGACCATGCAGTACGTCCGCAACGTCCTCGGCAGCGATCCCCGGCTCACCGAGCGGCAGCGCCGCGCGGCCACCGAGATCACCACCGCGCGCAAGCTCCAGGAGATGCGGTACGCGCTCGCGCTGGAGCGGGAGCTGAGCAAGGACGAGATCCTGGCCCGCTACCTCAACATCGCCTACTTCGGTGCCGGCGCGTACGGGGTGGCGGCGGCGAGCAAGAGGTACTTCTCCAAGTCCCCGGCCAACCTGACGCTGGCCGAGTCGGCGCTGCTGGCCGGGCTGGTCCAGTCGCCGGACACCGACGACCCGATCAACGGTGACGCGGACGCCGCCCTCGGCCGCCGGGCGTACGTGCTGGACCGGCTGGTGGAACTGGGGCAGCTCGTGGCCGACGAGGCGGCCCGCGCGAAGGCCGAGCCGATCAACCTGCGGCCCAGCGAGACGCCGAACGACTGCACGGCGGTGCCGGAGGCGCACAACGACTGGGGCTTCTTCTGCGACTGGTTCACCCGCTGGTGGAACGCCCAGCCGGCGTTCGGCGCGACCGTCGACGAGCGGCAGCTCAGCCTGCGCCGCGGCGGGTACTCGATCGTCTCCTCGTTGGACCCGGCGGTGCAGCGGGCCACGACCGAGCAGGTGCGGCGCCTCTACGGGCCGAACGACCGGTACGCGGCACCGACCGCGGTGGTCCAGCCCGGCACCGGCCGGGTGCTGGCGATGGCGGTGAACCGGAACTACAGCGTGCAGGCCAACCCGGCCGGGCAGAAGAACCGCCCGAACACCGTCAACCAGCTCGTCGCCGGGGGCGGCGCGATCGAGGGTTACCAGGCCGGGTCGACGTTCAAGCTCTTCACCATGCTGGCCGCGCTGGAGTCCGGGCTGCCGCTGCGGACCGAGTTCGACGCCCCGGACCGGATCGTCACCGGCTACCCGGTGACCGGTCCGACGAGCTGCGACGGGTACTGGTGCCCCCGCAACGCCAACTCGTCCGTCGACGGGCGGCACACCATGTGGACCGCCTTCGGGCTTTCGGTGAACACGTACTTCGCGTGGCTGGCCGAGCGGGTCGGCGCGGACCGGGTGGTGGAGATGGCCGAGCGGCTGGGCATCGTGTTCCGGTCCGCCGACGACGCGGGGCTGGCCCGGCACGGTGCCCGCACCTGGGGGCCGTTCACCCTCGGCGTCTCGGCCACCACCCCGCTCGACGTGGCCAACGCGTACGCCACCGTGGCGGCGGAGGGCACGTGGTGTGCGCCGCTGCCGGTCGTGTCGGTCACCGACGCCGCCGGCCAATGCGCTGGTGAGCGCGAACACGTTCCGGACGTCGTCGTCCACGATCAGCACCGTC
>NZ_JBFAMU010000134.1:0-11424 GCF_040656655.1 Micromonospora sp. NPDC049799 | reverse complement strand
CCGGCGCGGGGTGGGTCGAGCACCACCACGTCGACCGGGCCGGTGATCCGTCGGCGGGCCAGCGCGGTCTCCACCCGGGCCGCGACGACCTCCACGTGCGGGAGGTCGGCCAGGTTCTCCCGGGCGGCGGTGACGCCCTGCTCGGCGGACTCGACGAGGGTGACCCGCCCGGTGTCGCCGACCCGCGCGGCGAGCGCCGCGGCGAAGAGTCCCGCCCCGCCGTAGAGGTCCCAGGCGCGCTCGCCGGGCCGCGGGGCGAGCTGCTCCAGCACCGCGCCGACGAGCGTGTCGGCGGCGGCCGGGTGCACCTGCCAGAACGACGACGTGGGCAGCGCCCACTCCCGGCCGGCGGCCCGCTCGCGGACCCGCTCCGGGCCGCTCACGGCCGTCGGCACGCCCTCGGCGTACGCGGTGACGGTCACGTCGCCCCCGGTGGAGGCGACCGTCTCGACGGCGTCCGCGTCGGGCCACCGGGCCCCGCTGGGCGCGAGCACCGGCAGCTCCTGGATCGCCGGGTGGGCGATCAGGCAGCGGTCGATCGGCACCACCTCGTGCGAGCGGTGCTTGAGCAGCCCGGCCCGGCCGGCGCCGTCGACGGCGTACCGGATCCGGGAGCGCCAGCCCAGCGGACCGCCGGGCAGCGCCTCCACGCGCACGGCCAGGGCGTCGCACTCCGCCTCGGTCAGCTTCGCCAGGCGCGTCAGCTGCTCGCGGACCACCGCCGTCTTCCAGTCCAGCTGGGCGGCGGGAGCGACGTGCTGGAGGTCGCAGCCGCCGCAGCGGCCCGGCCTGGCGTACGGGCAGGGTGGCTCGACGCGGTCGGGCGCGGCCTGGAGCACGGTCACCGCGTCGGCCCGGGCGAAGCCCCTGTGCACCTCGGTGACCTCGGCGACGACCCGTTCGCCGGGCAGCGCGTGCCGGACGAAGACGACCTGCCCGTCGACCCGCGCGACGCAGTGGCCCCCCGGTGCGACGGCGTCGACGGTCAGCTCGACCCGCTCGGCCTCCTCCAGCCCACCTCCGACGGCGCTCACGGGCGGTCCCCGTCCATGCGGCGCTCCCCGGGTGGAGCGGAGACGACCGGCGGCAGGGTGCTCTGCGGGACCACGCGGGGGCCCCGTGGCGGGCCCTGGCTCAGCGTGGCGTCCAGCCGGTCCAGGTTCTTACTGGCGGTGGAGGCGAGCTGCCACGGCACACTGGTCACCATCACGCCCGGTTCGAACAGCAGCCGCCCCTTGAGGCGCAACGCGCTCTGGTTGTGCAACAGGTTCTCCCACCAGCGCCCGACCACGTACTCGGGGATGAAGACGGTGACCACGTCGCGCGGCGACTCCCGGCGGACGTTGGCCACGAAGTTGAGGATCGGCCGGGTGATCTCCCGGTACGGCGAGTCGACCACGGTCAGCGGGACCGGGACGTCGCGCCGCTCCCACTCGACCTGCAACTGCCGGGTGTCCTTGTCGTCCACGTTGACCGTCACCGCCGTGAGCGTGTCGGGCCGGGTGGCCTTCGCGTACGCCAGCGCCCGCAGCGTCGGCTGGTGCAGCTTGCTGACCAGCACGATCGCGTGGTTGCGGGCGGGCAGGACGGGGCGTCCCTCGTCCGGAGTCAGTTCCACGGCGACCCGGTCGTAGTGCCGCCGGATGGCCAGCATCAGCACGTAGATCATCGCCATCGCGACGATGGCGATCCAGGCACCGAGCAGGAACTTCGTCACGAGCACGATGACCAGCACGGTACCGGTCATCACCATGCCGAACGTGTTGATCGCACGGGAGCGGACCATCCGGCTGCGGGCCTGCGGGTCGCGCTCCGTCTTCAGGTGCCGGTTCCAGTGCCGGATCATCCCGGCCTGGGAGAGCGTGAACGAGACGAAGACGCCGACGATGTAGAGCTGGATGAGCTTGGTCACCTCGGCCTGGAAGCCGACGATCAGCACGATCGCGAAGACGGCCAGGAAGAGGATGCCGTTGGAGAACGCCAGCCGGTCACCGCGGGTGTGCAGCTGTCGGGGCAGGTAGCGATCCTGGGCCAGGATCGAGCCCAGCACCGGGAAGCCGTTGAACGCGGTGTTCGCCGCGAGGAACAGGATCAGCGCGGTCGCGCCGGCCACCACGAAGAGCAGCACCGAGCCGGACCCGAACACCGTCTCGCCGAGCTGCGTGGTGACGGTCTTCTGCACGTACCCCTCGGGGCCGGAGACGATCTGGAGGTCCGGGTCCTCGACGAACTGGAGCCCGGTCAGCCGGGACAGCCAGATGATGCCGACCAGCATGCTGACCGCGATGGCACCCAGGAGGAGGAGGGTGGTGGCCGCGTTGCGGCTCTTCGGGGCCCGGAACGCCGGCACGCCGTTGGAGATGGCCTCCACGCCGGTCAGTGCCGCACAGCCGGAGGAGAACGTGCGCAGCAGCAGGAAGATCAGGGCGAAGCCGGTGACGCTGTGCTCGGCCTGGATCACCAGGTCGGCGCTGGGCGCGCGCAGGTCCTGGCCGAACACGAAGATCCGGATCAGGCCGGTGAGCAGCATGCCGCCGACGACGATCACGAAGCCGTAGGTGGGGATCGCGAACAGGTTGCCCGACTCCCGCAGGCCGCGCAGGTTCAGCGCGGTGAGCGTCGCCACCGCGAGCACCGCGATCATGACCTTGTGGGTGCCCACGAAGGGCACCACCGAGCCGAGGTTGGCCACCCCGGCGGAGACCGACACCGCGACCGTCAGCACGTAGTCGACCAGCAGCGCGCTGGCCACCGCGACACCGGCCCGCGGCCCGAGGTTGACCGTGGCCACCTCGTAGTCGCCGCCGCCGGAGGGGTAGGCCCGCACGTTCTGGCGGTAGCTGGCCACCACCGTGAGCATCACCACGACGACCGCGAGCGCGATCCACGGCGAGAAGAAGTAGGCCGAGGCGCCGGCGATGGACAGCGTCAGCAGGATCTCGTCCGGCGCGTACGCGACGCTGGACAGGGCGTCGGACGCGAAGACGGGAAGCGCGATGCGCTTCGGCAGGAGGGTGTGCTGGAGGCGGTCGGACCGGAACGGTCGACCGAGGAGCAGCCGCTTCAGCAGCGAGGTGGGTCTGGCCACAACGGCCAAGAGTACGACCATCACGGCCCGGACCGCCGGGGTGGCCGATCACAACCGGGTGTACGACCGGAGTACCGTCGGGCCGCGCCCACGCGGAGAGACGTGGCAGGCTCGCAGTCGGGTGCCGCACGCGGTGCGGGCCGGTGAGGAGGGGACGCGGTGCATGTCGTGATCATGGGCTGTGGTCGGGTGGGTTCGACGCTCGCCCAGAGCCTGGAGTCCCGGGGGCACTCGGTGGCGGTGATCGACCAGGACTCCGACGCGTTCCGGCGGCTCGGCCCCGACTTCGCGGGCATCACGGTGACCGGCGCCGGGTTCGACGGCGAGGTGCTGCGACAGGCCGGCATCGAGCGCGCCGACGCCTTCGCGGCCGTCTCCAGCGGCGACAATTCCAACATCATCTCCGCGCGGCTGGCCCGGGAGACGTTCGGCGTCTCCCGCGTGGCCGCCCGCATCTACGACCAGCGCCGGGCCCAGGTGTACGAGCGACTCGGCATCCCCACGGTGGCCACCGTCCGGTGGACCGCCGACCGGATGCTGCGCCACCTCGTCCCCGAGGGCAACGTCGAGATCTTCCGCGACCCGACCAGCACCGTGTCGATCGTCGAGGTGCCGGTGCACAAGGACTGGATCGGCCGGTCGGTGCGCGCGCTGGAGGAGTCGAGCGGCGCGCGGGTGGCGTACCTGATCCGCTTCGGCATCGGCACGCTGCCCACGGTGTCCACCGTCGTCCAGGAGGGCGACCAGATCTTCATGCTGGTCACCGACGACATCGTGGCGTCGGTCACGTCGGTGGCGGCGACGCCGCCGGAAGGAGGGCACTGAGCATGCGGATCGCCATCGCCGGCGCCGGCAACGTGGGTCGCTCGATCGCCCAGGAGTTGATCGACAACGGCCACCAGGTGATGCTGATCGAGCGGCAGCCCCGGATGCTGCGCCCGGACCGTGTCCCCGCCGCCGAGTGGGTGCTCGCCGACGCGTGCGAGCTGACCAGCCTCGAGGAGGCGAACGTCGCCGGCTGCGACGTGGTCGTCGCGGCGACCGGCGACGACAAGGTCAACCTGGTGGTGTCGCTGCTGGCCAAGACCGAGTTCGCGGTGCCCCGGGTGGTGGCGCGGGTCAACCGGGCCGAGAACGAGTGGCTCTTCACCGAGCAGTGGGGCGTGGACGTCGCGGTGAGCAAACCACGGGTCATGGCGGCCCTGGTCGAGGAGGCGGTCACCGTCGGGGACCTGGTCCGGCTGATGACCTTCCGGCAGGGCGAGGCGAACCTCGTCGAGATCACCCTCCCGCCCACCGCACCGTACGTGGGTCAGGCCCTGCACCAGGTGCCCCTGCCGCGCGACTCCGCCCTGGTGGCGATCCTGCGCGGCAAGCGGGTCCTGGTGCCCAGCCCGGACGACCCGCTGGAGGCCGGCGACGAGCTGATCTTCGTCTGCACCGCCGAGGTGGAGGACCAGGTCCGCGCGGTCGTGCTCGGCCCGGACAGCGTGGAACGGACCCGCGAGTCCCGCTGACACCGGGCCAGGGGGCCAGGGCCACGGACCGGCGGGGCGGCCCGGCGTCGGCTCAGGCGCCGGGGGTCGGCGCCGTCTCCCGGGTCACCCGGCGGACGGTCCAGACCGTGATCAGCAACAGCAGCGCGTACGGCGGGTAGCCCAGCGCCAACCGGGCCACACCGAGCGCGGTGTCCTGGTGGGCGAGGTAGAGCGCCGCCTGGACGCCGACCTTGGCCAGCCACACCACGCCCCAGAGCACGGTCAACCCGGTGAAGGTCCGGACCAGACGGGGGTCGTCCCGCCACTCCGACTTGCCCTTGGCGACCAGCACCGACCAGAGCCAGCCCACCAGGGGCTGCCGGATCGCCGCCGAGATCAGCAGGGCCACGCCGTAGCCGATGCCGTAGAGGATGCCGGGGAGGTAGAAGTCGCGCTCGTTGCCGGTACGCCAGGCGATCGCGGCACCGATGGCCACGCCGAACAGACCGTTGACGGCGTGCCGGACCGGCCGACGCTGGGCCAGCCGCAGCACGGCGATCGCCAGCGCGACCGCGACCGAGGCGATGACGGCGGGGCGAAGGTCACCGAGGATGTTCGCCACCACGAAGACGACCACCGGAATGCTGGACTCCACCAGCCCCCGCCAGCCGCCCAACTGGTCGGCCATCTGCTCGGCGAGGGTGGGGAGCGGCTCCTCCTCCACCGGTCCGAGGTCCGGCTGCGCCGAGCGGTGCTGTCCCGTCGTCATGCCCTGCCTTCCGTCCGCCGCACCCGGAGGTTTCACCTCGGCGGTTCCAGCTCGTAGTACGGGTTGTAGATGACCTTGCGATCGTCCCGTACGGCCATCCGCCCCCGGGCGGTCAGGTGGCGCCCGGGCTCGATGCCGGTGATGTGCCGCCGGCCCAGCCACACCAGGGTGACCACGTCGCTGCCGTCGTAGAGGTCCGCCTCCAGCGTCGGCAGGTTCGTCCGGGGGGTGTAGACCACCGTGCGGAGCCGTCCGGCCACCGAGACCACCTGGCCCCGCATGCACTGCTGAGCGGGCGGGCACCCGTGCTCGGCGCTCTCCCTGCGCAGCTCCTGCGCCTCGATCTCCGCCTCGCTGGCGGTGAGCCGGCGCAGCATCCGTCGCAGTGAACTCTGGCGCTCGTCGGTCGTCATGACCTCCGCGTCACCCTCTCCACGCTGACCGGCGCTCCGCCGGCTCTGGCTTGCGGACCCGACGACGCCGGGACCGTCCCGCCAGCGTACGCCGACGGAACCGGTCCCGGCCGTTCGGCCGAGGAGGCGGTCAGGCCTCGCGGGCGGCGGGTGCGTCCTCCGTGGCGGCGGCTTGGTCGGCCACCTCGCGGGGCAGCCGCAGCGGCAGCGGCTCGCGGACCGGCTTCGCCTCCTGGCCACGGTCGACCACGAGGCCGTCGAGGCACTCCCCGAGCGGGCCGGCGGCGGCCGGGTCGGTGGCCGCCCGACCCTGGTAGACGCCGCGGACCATCCACCGGGGGCCGTCGATGCCGACGAAGCGCAGGTCGGTGAGGCCGTCCGGGGTACGCACCCGGGCGTGCAGCTCGGTGCCGTACTCCCCCTGCACCTCCTGCGCGGCGGCGCCGTCGGCGAACAGCGACTTGCGGATCTCCTCGCGCACCTCGTCCCAGATGCCCTCGCTGCGGGGCGCCGCGAAGACGCCGAGCTGGAGGGCGTTGTCGCCGTGCACCAGGACGACCTGCTGGATCACGCCCTGCTGGTCGGCCTGGACCCGGACCTCGACGTCGGAGACCGCGGGGATCTGGAGGCTGCCCAGGTCGAGCCGCTGCACCCCCTCGGGCGCCTCGGAAGCGTCGTAGGGACCACGCGCCGGCGTCGCCTCCAGATCGGTGGAGTCGAGGACCTCCGCGGCCCCCTCGTCACGTGCGTGCCGTCCGGAACCGGCCCGCTTTCGGGAGAAGATCACTGCGCCCACCCTCCGCTGTTCACACTCACCGTGCCACCTCTTCCGTCCTCCTCGACCGCCCGATCGTCCGGACCGGGCGGGGGCGGTACCAGACCGACGTGCCCGCCGGTGGAGCCGTGCCCGCCCGTGCCCCGGCGGGACTCGGGCAGCTCGGCCACCGGCTGGAACTCCGCCCGGGCCACCCGCTGCACAACGAGCTGTGCGATGCGGTCGCCACGGGAGATCGTCGCCGGCACCTCCCGATCATGGTTGATCAGGTTGACCAGAATCTCACCCCGGTAGCCGGCGTCGACCGTACCGGGCGCGTTGAGCACGGTCACGCCGAGCCTCGCCGCCAGCCCGGAGCGCGGGTGCACCAGCCCCACGTACCCCTCGGGCAGGGCGATCGCCACGCCGGTCGGGACCAGGGCCCGACCACCGGGCGGCAGCTCGACGTCCGTCGCGGCCACCAGGTCGGCCCCGGCGTCGCCGGGATGGGCGTACGCCGGCAGCGGCAGCTCCGGGTCGAGCTGCCGTACGGGTACGGGTACGACGTCGGTCACGGTTCCCCTCTTCCGTCCGTTTCGCGGGGTGACCCTGCCATCCTGCCGGGTACCCGGGCGGTCGCGCGCCGTACCCTCGGACTGTGAGCATGTCGCCGTCCTCGCCGTCCTCGCCGTCCCCCGCCGCCCACTCGGAGCGGCTCGGCCTGCCCTGGTGGCTGTGGCTGTTCGGCCTGGCGGTGGCCGCGCTGCTCGCCGCCGAGATCTGGATGGGCGCACCCGGGATGCGGGCCTGGCTGCCCTTCGCGGTGCTGCTGCCGGCGACCGTGGCCGGCCTGGCGTGGCTGGGCCGGATCCGGATCGCCGTCGCCGACGGCGAGCTGCGGGTGGACGACGCCCGCCTGCCGGCCCGATTCGTCGCGGACGTGATCCCGCTGGACGCCGCGGGCCGGCGCGAGGTGCTGGGCGTCGGGTCGGACCCGCTGGCCTTCGTGGTGCAGCGGCCGTGGGTTCCCGGCGCCGTCCAGGTGGTGCTGGACGACCCGGCCGACCCCACCCCGTTCTGGGTGGTCAGCTCGCGCCGGCCGGTCGAGCTGACCGATTCGCTGCTCGCCGCGCGCGATGCGGCCCGTGCCGGCGCCGCCGCCGGTACGGACACCGGATCCCGCACCGGCGCCACCGGGACCGCCTGACGGCGTTCGGCCGGCGGAGGAGGTCCGGTCGCCGCGGTCAGGATGAGGTGGGCAGGGCCGGTGGGCTGCCGGGCCGGGTCACGCCCTTGCGGCGCAGGTCGGACCGGAGCTGGTCGGCCGTCGCGTGGGTGGCCCGCCGGTTGAGGTAGCTCGCCACGGCGGCCCCGGTGAGGAACGGGCCGAGCGTGGTCAGGTTGCGGCCGAACCGCTTGAGGAGGGTGTCCCGCAGCTCCTTGCGGGCGGCGGTGCCGAGCACCGCGCTGACCCCGACGCCGGGCATCATCGGGTTGATGCCCCGCTGGGTGGCCCACGACTGCATCAGCGCGACCGAGCGCTGCGTACCACCGGGCGGCAGCGGGACGCGGTAGACCTCGTGCAGCTCGCCGATCAGCTTGAGCTCGATCGCGACCACCGCGACCGTCTCGGCGGCCAGCAGCACCGGCGCCGAGAGCAGGGTCGGTGCGACGGTCCACTCGACCGCCGCGACGCCCCCGCCGGCGGCGCCGACACCGGCTGTCGCCCGCGCGGCGTTGCGCACCAGTCGATCGGCGAGGTCCTCGCCGTCGAGGTCGGGGAAGTGCCGCCGCAGCGTCGCCAGGTCGCGGACGGGCACGTGCGGGGCGATCTCGGCGACCGTGTCCACCATCCAGCGCACCGCGGCCTTCGGTTTGAACAGGTCGGCCACGCCACGCGAACGGGCCTGCGCCACCATCCGGCCGAGCAACTGCCGGCGGCGTCCGGGCGCGATGTCGTCGGCGGTCAGCGCCGCGACCGTCGCACCCAGGTCCTCGGTTGCACCGGCGTCGTCAGTGCCGCCCTCGACGCCCGTCCGCTCCGCTTCGAGCCGCCCGTCCGGCTCGCTCCGCTCGCTCATCGGTACGCCCTCCCGTGGCCCGCCGCCGACGCGACGGTGGCCCGTCACGAGTCAAGCAGGTCCCCCGGTGCGGCGCACGGCGACCGGAGCAAGCGGCGGCCCCGCCGTGGGAGCCGCCGCCGATGTCGTCCTCGTACGGGGTCAGACGCACTCGCGGCAGATCAGCTCACCGTTGCGCTCGACCGCGAGCTGGCTGCGGTGGTGCACCAGGAAGCAGCGAGCACAGCGGAACTCGTCCTGCTGCATCGGCAGAACCTTGACCGTGAGTTCCTCGTCGGCCAGATCGGCACCGGGCAGCTCGAAGCTCTCAGCCACCTCGGCCTCGTCGACGTCCACGGCGCCCGACTGTGAGTCGACGCGCCGGGCCTTGAGCTCTTCCAGGCTGTCCTCGCCGAGGTCGACCTCGTCGCGACGCGGGGCGTCGTAGTCGGTGGCCATCGGTTTCACTCTCCCATATCGATGTTGTCGCTTCCGGTTGTAACGCCGGACGACGCTGTTTCGGTTCCGCTGGCCGGCCACCATTTGTGTCGGTCACCCGACCCCGGCCGAAGCCGGTTCGGAGCCGCCAGAAGAAACTCCTCCAGCGAGCGCGGTACCTTACCCCCCCGTTGGGCGTGGCATGTATACCGCCCTCGTGGCTGAGATGTACGCCCCCGCACGCGAAGTTGTTCCCAATGTGACTCAGGCGACACGAAGATAGGGGTAGTAGTACCCCGTTCCCGGATGGCGCGCCGGCATGTCCGGCTGTTTCCACGCGACGGCCGGACAACCGTTAACCTCAGCGGCGTACTCCGACGGCCGGCGGGGCGGCCCGACCGCACCGACGGCCGCCACCACCACCTCTGCCCGGGGAGCACCCTGATGAGCTTTGCGCGAGTGCGAGCACTCGTTGTCGTCGGTCTGCTGGCGGTAGTGGCCCTGGTCTTCGTGGTCGTCGCCCTGGTCCGCGACACCCAGAGCGACGCGGGGGCCGCCGGTGGCTGCCCCGAGGGCTGGCCGGTCGCCGACGTGGCACTGCGCGAGCAGAAGGACGTCAAGATCAACGTTCTCAACGGCACCGAGCGGATCGGCCTGGCCACCGACATCGCCGACGACTTCCGGAACCGCAAGTTCCAGGTGAAGAAGGTCGCCGACCAGAAGAAGAAGATCGACGACATCGCCGTGCTCCGGTACGGCCCGAAGGCCGTCGGCTCCGCGCACCTGCTGCGCGCCTACTTCCTGGACGAGGCCCGGTACGAGTACGACCCCAAGCGCAAGGACGACACCGTCGACGTGGTGCTGGGCGCGTCCTTCCAGCAGCTCGCCACCACCACCGAGGTCAACCAGTCACTCGGTGACCTCGGCTCGCCCGTCGCGCCGCCCGGCTCCTGCCCGGCCCCGGCGAAGGGCTGACGGTCAGGGGCCGCCCGAGGCGTCGAGGTCGGCGAGGCGGGCGTGCAGGGGCTCGAACAGGGCCGGCGGGGCGGCCACGACCATGTCCGGCCCGGCCGGCACGCCGCGCAGGCCGTCCACCCGCAGTCCGGCCTCACTCGCCACCAGGCCGCCCGCCGCGAGGTCCCAGGCGGCGAGCCCCTTCTCGTAGTAGGCGTCCACCCGGCCCTCGGCCGCGTAGCACAGGTCGATCGCGGCGGCGCCGAGTCGCCGGATGTCCCGCACCTGCGTGATCAGCCCGGCCACCACCTGCGCCTGGTGCGCCCGGCGCCGCGGGTCGTACCCGAAGCCGGTGGCCACGAGCGCCTGACCGAGGTCGGTCTCGGTGGAGCATCGCAACCGCTCACCGGCGCGCCAGGCGCCCCCGCCGGCCGTGGCCGTCCACTCGTCGCCGGTGCTGAGGTTGCGCACCACCCCCGCGACGACCCTGCCGTCGACCTCGGCGGCCAGCGAGACCGCGGAGTGCGGCAGGTCGTACAGGTAGTTCACGGTGCCGTCGATCGGGTCGACGATCCACCGCACGGCGCCGGGACCGGACGGGCCGGCGGCCTCGCCCGCGCCGAACTCCTCGCCGAGTACGGCGTCGTCGGGCCGGAGCCTGCGCAGCGCGTCGATCACCTGTCGCTCCACCGCCCGGTCGGCGGCGGTCACCACGTCGGTGACCGTGCTCTTCGTCGCGGCCACCGAGACTCCCTCGGCCCGCATGCGGTACGCGGTCGCCGCGGCGTCCCGCGCCACATCGACGGCGATCTCCAGCAGCTCCTGCGCCGCAGGTGTCGAGCGATCCATTCGTCGGTCCCCTTCCCGCACGTCCGGGGTGTTGCGGATCGCGCGCGCTATCATCCTTACAAAGTCCACATCTGCGCCGAATCGGCGGTCCCCACCGCCGGTACGCCGTGCGCCGCAGGATGATCGCCGCAGACGGCGTTACAATTCACCCTGCCCACGCGCCACGGGCCGCCAGCGACCGGCGGGACCGGGACACGGGGGTCCCTCAACGACATCGCCCGGCACCGCGCTCCGCGCCACGCCGGACGACCCGGCCGTGCCCGCTCTTCGCCTCCGGAAGGTCATTCGTGACAGAACCCCGCCAGAACGGCGCCGACGTTCGCTCGCTCACCGACACCCTGATCGCCCACGCCCAGAGCGCCGGCGGCCAGCTCACGTCGGCTCAGCTCGCGCGCACCGTCGAGTCCGCCGAGGTGACTCCGGCCCAGGCCAAGAAGATCCTGCGGGCGCTCTCCGAGGCGGGGGTGACCGTCGTCGTGGATGGCTCCGCCAGCACCCGCCGCCGCGTCGCGGCCGCCCGCTCCGCCACTCCGGCGTCCCGGGCGACCACGGCCAAGACCACCAAGAAGGCCGCCGCGCCCGCGCCCGCGCCGAAGCAGGCGCCGGCCGCCGAGGAGGCGT
>NZ_JBFAMU010000133.1:0-11443 GCF_040656655.1 Micromonospora sp. NPDC049799 | reverse complement strand
GGCCGCGCGGCGCAGCAGGTGGGCGTCGAGCGCCCGCGCCGCCAGCTCCGCCCGGGACTGCAGCCGGTCGACTCGTCCGGCGGTCCAGAGGAGGTACGCCGACACCAGCGCGACGACCAGCGCCGCGCCCACCACCCACCACATGCCCGGCATCGTAGTGCTGCTCCGTCTCCTCCGGCCCCGGCCGGTCCCCGACGGTCGTCACCGCCGCACCACTGGCACCACCGGCGTCCCAGCGGCACGGGTGTCAGCCCAGCCCCGCCCATTCCTGGTCGATGACCCGCCCGTCGGTGGCCTCGATCGCCGCTGCGTATACCTCCAGAACACGGCGGGCAACCACCGGCCAGTCGAAATTCGCCACGACCTGGTCCCCGCAGGCGGTCAGTTCCGCCCGGCGGGCCGGGTCGTCGAGCAGGGCGACGAGGGCGGACCGCAGCGCGCCCGGGTCACCGTTGCGGAAGAGCAGACCCGCCCGGCCGCCGTCGAGGACCCGGCGGAACGCGTCGAGGTCGCTGGCGACGACGGTCGTGCCCGCCGCGAGGGCCTCGGTGAGGATCATGCCGAACGACTCACCACCGGTGTTCGGCGCCACGTAGAGGTGCACGCTACGCAGCATCCGGGCCTTGTCCTCCTCGGAGACCAGGCCCAGGAAGGTCACCTGGTCGCGCAGCGGGGTCGGGAACCGGTCGAACAGGTCGTCGGAGTCCCCGGGGCCGGCCACCAGCAGCCGCAGGCCGGGACGCTCCCGCGCCAGCGCGACGAAGGCGTCCCGGAGCACCGGGAAGCCCTTGCGCGCCTCGGTGAAGCGACCGAGGAAGCCGATCGTCCCGCCCTGCCCCGGCGCGCACTCCCCCGGCCAGCCCGGCAGCGGCTCCGCGTCGACGAACTTGGCCACGGCCACCCCGTTGGGGATCTCCACCGCCCCACCGTCCATGTGCTCGACCTGCACCTTGCGCGCCAGCGCGCTGACCGCGATGCGGGCGGTGATCCGTTCCAGCACGATCTGGAGCGCGCCCTGGGCCGCGGCGAGCACCCGGGAGCGGGTCATCGCCGTGTGGAAGGTCGCGACCACCGGGCCGCGGGCGGACAGCACGGCCAGCATCGACAGGCTCAGCGTCAGCGGCTCGTGCACGTGGAGCACGTCGAAGTCGCCCCGGGTGATCCAGCGGCGGACGCGCGCCGTGGACACCGGCCCGAACGCGATCCGGGCCACCGAACCGTTGTACGGCAGCGGGACGGCCCGCCCGGCCGACACCACGTACGGCGGGAGCGGGGAGTCCTCGTCGGCCGGGGCGAGAACGCTCACCTCGTGACCCAGCCCGATCAGTGCCTCGGCCAGGTCCATGACGTGGTTCTGCACGCCGCCGGGTACGTCGAAGGAGTAGGGGCACACGATGCCGATCCGCACGTTGGCGCCCTCTCCCTCAGACCCGTCCGGTGGCCGGCGGTGGTGGTGCCGCGCCGTCCGCCGTGGCCCGCTGGTCCGGCCACATCCGCTGCAACATGTGCCAGTCTTCCGGATGGCGGGCGATGCCCGCCGCAAGTCCGTCGGCGATCCGCTGGGTCAGCGCCCGGGCCCGCTGGTCGAGGGGACCCTCCTCGGGGCCGGGAAGGGGAATCGGCCCGTCGAGGGAGGCGCAGGCCGCGTCCGGTTCGTACCACATCGAGGCGACGTAGAGAGGTGCCCCGGTGCGCAGCGCGAGCAGCGCCGGGCCGGGCGGCATCTTCGTCCGGGCACCGAAGAAGTCGACCTCCACCCCCCGGGCGGAGAAGTCCCGGTCGGCGAGCAGCGGCACCACCGCTCCGGCGTTGATCCGGTCGACCAGCACGTCGAACGTGGGCCGGGGGCCACCGTGGGTGGGCAGGATCTCCATGCCGAGCCCCTGCCGGAAGGCGAGGAACCGCTCGTAGAGGCCCCCCTTCAGCCGCTCGGCCACCGTGGTGATCGGCCAGCCGGTCGCCGCCACCCAGGCGCCGGCCGCGTCCCAGTTGCCGCCGTGCGGCAGCGCGACCACCGCACCCCGGCCGGCGGCCACGTCGGCGGCGAGCAGCTCGTGGCCGTCGAGGCGGAACCCGGCCAGGATCTCCCGCCGGCTCAGCGACGGCAGCCGGAACACCTCCATCCAGTACCGGGCGTACGACCGAAGGCCGGCCCGGACCAGCTCGTCCAGGTCTGTCTCGGGGAGGTCCGGGCCGACCACCCGGCGCAGGTTGGCGCGGAGTCGGGCCGTACCCGCGCCGCCGCGACGGTGCGCGCGGTCGGCGCCCGCCCGGAACGCCGCGGCCACGACGGGCCGGGGCAGCGCGCGGATCGCGCGCCAGCCGGTGACGTAGCCGAGTTCGGTGAGGTTCACCGGCGCCGGACCCCCGGCCCTGTGCCGCTCACCCCTGCCCGCCGGGGGCGGCGGGGACCTGCTGGGCCTGCCGGTACACGTGGGCCATCCGCTGGCCCACCGTGAAGATCGACACGGCGGCGAGCAGCCAGAGCGCGATCTCCAGGGCCGGGCGGACGCCGACACCGGTGAGCACACCGCCGACGCCGACGATGAGCAGCCGCTCGGTGCGCTCGGCGATGCCGACGTTGGAGGTCATGCCGAGGCCCTCGGCGCGGGCCTTGACGTACGAGACGAGGCCTCCCGCGGCCAGGCAGACCAGCGCGGCGGCGGTGCCCGTCCGGTCGCCCTCCCCCGCCAGGTAGAACGCCACCGCGCCGAACACCGCGCTGTCGGCCACCCGGTCCATGCTCGAGTCGAGGAAGGCCCCGAAGCGGGTGGAACCGCCGCTCATCCGGGCCATCGTCCCGTCGAGCAGGTCGGTGAGGGCGAAGACCGTCACGATGAGCGCACCGGCGACCAGGTGCCCACGGGCGCCGAAGCCGAGGGCGCCGACGAGCACCCCGAGGGTGCCCGCGACGGTGACCGCGTTGGGAGTGACGCCCGCTCGGAGCAGGCCGCGCGCGATCGGCTCGACGACACGGGTCATCCCCGCGCGGGCCGTCACTTGGAAGATCTTCGCCATGGCGGTCCCACGATAACGGTCCCGGCCCCACCGCGATACGGCCGGTCAGGCGACCCGCCCGGGGAAAGCTTGTGCCGTCCGGGTAACGGGTGTGAGATCGAGCGTGGAGAGGTGAGCCAGCTCACCCGTCCGACCGTCCCGTTCCCGCTTGGCAGCAGACCACCGGAGGATATCGCCGCGCACCCGCCCGAGCCGCACTCTCCGCGCGCGGCGGTCGCCACCAACCACCGGCTGAGGGAGGTGCGCCCCATGGCGCAGAAAAGTCAGGAGAAAGGGGCCACCGGCGGCGCGCCGGTGGTGACCGATCCCGGCAGGGTTCGCAACGTGGTGCTCGTCGGCCATTCCGGCTCCGGCAAGACGACACTCGTGGAGGCGCTGCTCGCGGCGACCGGCACGATCGGTCGCGCGGGGTCGGTCACCGACGGCACCACCGTCTGCGACCACGACCCCGCCGCCGTACGCCAGCAGCGCTCGGTCAGCCTCGCGTGCGCCCCGCTGGTGCACGACGGCATCAAGGTCAACCTGCTGGACACCCCCGGTTACGCCGACTTCGTCGGTGAGCTGCGCGCCGGCCTGCGAGCCGCGGACGCCGCGCTCTTCGTCGTCTCCGCCGTCGACGGCATGGACGCCGCCACCGCCGCCCTGTGGGAGGAGTGTGCGGCCGTCGACATGCCGCGGGCGGTCGCCGTCTCCCGGCTGGACCACCCGCGCGCCGACTTCGACGAGGCGGTGGCGCTGTGCCAGCGGGTCTTCGGCGACAACGTGATGCCGCTGTACCTGCCGATGCTCGGCGACGACGGCATCTCCACGGTCGGCCTGCTCGGTCTGATCACCCGTCGCGTCTTCGACTACACCGCCGGCCTGCCCGCCGACGTCCGGGAGCCGGACCCCGAGCACCTGCCCGCCATCGCCGAGTCCCGCAACGAGCTGATCGAGGGGATCATCGCCGAGAGCGAGGACGAGACGCTGATGGACCGGTACCTCGACGGCGAGGACATCGGCACCGACGTCCTCGTCGAGGACCTGGAGAAGGCGGTCGCCCGCGGCCACTTCTACCCGGTCGTGCCGGCCTGCGCGGAGACCGGCGTCGGCCTGGACGCGCTGCTGGAGGTGCTGACCGCCGGCTTCCCGTCACCGCTGGAGCACGACGTGCCGGCCGTCGCCGGGGTGGACGGCTCGCCCCGGCCGCCGCTGACCTGCGACCCGGACGGGCCCCTGGTCGCCGAGGTCGTCAAGACCACCGTCGACCGGCACGTCGGTCGGGTGTCCCTCGTCCGGGTGTTCTCCGGGACGCTGCGCCCCGAGCAGACCGTGCACGTCTCCGGGCACGGCCTGGCCGAGCGCGGGCACCCCGACCACGACGCCGACGAGCGGGTCGGGCACATCTACACGCCGCTGGGCGCGAGCCTGCGGGAGGTGGGTGCGTGCGTGGCCGGTGACATCTGCGCGATCACCAAGTCGGGCAGCGCGGAGACCGGCGACACCATCTCCGCCAGGGACGAGCCGCTGCTCATCGCCCCCTGGGAGATGCCGGAGCCGCTGCTGCCGGTGGCGATCGTGGCCCGTACCCGCTCCGACGAGGACGCGCTGGCCCGCAATCTGGCCCGGCTCGTCGCCGGGGACCCGACCATGCGGCTGGAACGCAACCCGGAGACCCACCAGCTGGTGCTCTGGTGCATGGGCGAGGCGCACGCCGACGTGGTCCTGGAGCGGCTGCGTGCCGGCGGCGTCGAGCTGGACACCGAGCCGGTCCGGGTCCCGCTGCGCGAGACGTTCACCGTCGCCGCCCGGGGCCACGGCCGCCACGTCAAGCAGTCCGGCGGCCACGGTCAGTACGCCGTCTGCGACATCGAGGTCGAGCCGCTGCCGCGCGGCGCCGGCTTCGAGTTCGTCGACCGGGTCGTCGGCGGCGCGGTGCCGCACAACTACATCCCGTCGGTGGAGAAGGGCGTACGGGCCCAGATGGAACGGGGCGTGGTCGCCGGCCACCCGGCGGTCGACCTGCGGGTGACCCTGGTCGATGGCAAGGCGCACAGCGTCGACTCGTCCGACGCGGCGTTCCAGACCGCCGGTGCCCTCGCGCTGCGCGACGCCGCCGAGAAGGGCCAGCCGACGCTGCTGGAGCCGGTGGACGAGGTGACCGTCCGGGTCCCCGACTCCTCGGTGGGCGCGGTCATGGGTGACCTGTCCGGGCGGCGCGCGCGGGTGCTCGGCAGCGAGCCGGACACCGCCGCCGAGGGACGCACGCTGGTCCGCGCCGAGGTCCCCGCCACCGAGCTGCTGCGGTACGCGGTCGAGCTGCGCGCGATGACCTCCGGCACCGGCACCTTCCGCCGCCACTTCGTCCGCTACGACCCCATGCCCGCCCACCTGGCCGAGCAGATCCGCAAGGAGAACACCCCCTGACGAGGGTTGGCCGGTGCCGGCCGTCCGCCCCGGCGGGCACGCCGTCACCGGTCCATCGCATGCATCTGATGCATCGCCCAGATTTGATGTAACCTACGGTCGTGGTGCTGACGACTGAAGCGGTCCCGGCATTCGTGCGCCTGGCCGCCCACCCGCTGCGATGGCGGCTGCTGACCGACCTTGCCACCAGCGACTACCGGGTACGGGAACTGGTCACCCTGACGGGCGAGCCGCAGAACCTGGTCTCCTACCACCTACGGCTGCTCCGCGACGGCGGGTTGGTCACCGCCACGCGCAGCAGCTTCGACGGCCGTGACAGCTACTACCACCTGGACCTGGACCGGTGCGGGGACGCGCTCGCCGGCGCCGGCGCCGCACTGCACCCGGCGCTGCGCCGGGAGCCGGCGACACCGCGCACACCCCCGGTCGACCCACGGCACTCGCCCCGCGTCGGCGTGCTGTTCGTGTGTACGGGCAACAGCGCCCGCTCACCGATCGCCGAGGCCCTCCTGCGTCACCGCACCGGAGGCCGGGTCGAGGTCGTCAGCGCCGGCAGCCGACCCCGGCCCCACCTCCACGCCGACGCCGTACGGGTGTTGCGCGACGAGTTCGACATCGACATCACCCGTCAGCGTCCCCGGCCTCTGGACGCGGTCGCGGGTCACCGATTCGACTACGTGGTCACCCTGTGCGACAAGGCCCGCGAGGCCCTCGTCGACTTCCCGGACCAGCCCCGGCGGGTGCACTGGAGCATCCCCGATCCGAGCACGGCGGGTGGCACCCGCCCGGCCGGCTACGCCGCCTTCCGGCACACCGCGGCCGACATCGACACCCGCGTCCGACATCTGCTGCCCGTCCTCGCCGCCGCGCGACCGTGAAGGAGATCCACCGTGACCGCACCCGAGCCGTACGCCAGCGTCCGCTACCTCGTGGACGACGTGCAGACCGCCGTCGACTTCTACACCGGCCACCTCGGCTTCACCCTGCACACCTCCGCCGCGCCGGCCTTCGCCGACGTGGTGCGCGGCCCCCTACGACTGCTGCTGTCCGGGCCGGCCAGCTCCGGCGCCCGCGCCACCCCCGAAGACGCCACCGCCGCCGGACGGAACCGCATCCACCTGATCGTCGACGACCTGGACGCCGAGATCGACCGGCTGCGCCGCGCGGGCCTGTCGTTCCGCAGCACACCGGTCGCCGGTCCCGGCGGACGCCAGATCCTGCTCGCCGACCCCGCCGGCAACCTCGTCGAACTGTTCCAACCCGCCGACCGGCGGGCCACCGCCTGACCCGGCACACCCCGGTCCGGCCCGGCCGGCGCGTCCGACCCGTCAGGGGCGGGTGGCGGGGAGCATGGGACTGGGCCAGTGGGGGCGGTCGGCCTCCCGCAATGCCGCCGCGCGGACGGCGGCAAGCTGGCGTTCGACCTCGGTGAACTGGTCCGGGGAGAGGGGGCCGCGGTCCAGGGCGGT
The DNA here is from genome assembly GCF_040656655.1 of Micromonospora sp. NPDC049799. Lineage (NCBI taxonomy): Bacteria > Bacillati > Actinomycetota > Actinomycetes > Micromonosporales > Micromonosporaceae > Micromonospora > Micromonospora sp. NPDC049799. Next base: position 4,550 of record NZ_JBFAMU010000133.1, on the reverse strand, counting down.
GGCGTTCTCCTCGACCTGGGCGACGGTGCGGCAGCCGGGGATCGGAATCGTCCGCCCGCTGCGCGCCCAGATCCAACCCAGCGCGCCCTGGGCGAGGGTACGTCCGTCGGCGGTGAGCGCCGCCCGTACCGCACCGACCCGGCGCAGCCACTCCGGCGCCGGCCGGCCGCCCCGGAACCACTCCAGCCAGCCCGGCGCCATCCCGCGTACGTCGTCGCGGGGCAGCGTGGACCCGGCGGCGTACTTGCCGGTCAGCAGGCCCATGCCGAGCGGCCCCTGGTTGACGCTGGCCAGGTCGTACTTGTCGCAGACGGCGAGCAGGTCCGGTGCGTCGCGCAGCACCGACAGGGCGTGCTGCACGGCGGTGGCGTGCCGGGCGCCGTGCCCGAAGAGGGCCGCCCGGTCGGGCCGGTCGGTGCTCCACCCGTACGCGCGGACCAGCCCGTCGGCGACGAGGTCCTCGCAGGTGCCGATCAACGCCTCGGCGCGCGGCGCGGACAGGTCGGCCAGGTGCAGCTGGTAGAGGTCGATCCGGTCGGTGCCCAGCCGGCGCAGCGAGTCGGTGACGGCCCGGCGCAGGTACGCGGGCGAGGCGTCCTGCCCGGTGGCCCGACGGGTGGCCTCGTCGAAGGTGTGCCCCCACTTGGTGGCGATCACCGCCTCGTCGCGGCGGCCGGCGAGCGCGCGGCCGAGGATCCGCTCGGAGTGCCCGGCCCCGTACGTGTCGGCGGTGTCGAAGAGGGTGATCCCGAGGTCCAGCGCGCGGCGTACCGCGCGGACCGACTCGTCGTCGTCGACCGCCCCCCAGCCCAGCGGCTGCGTCCCCTCCGACCAGGGCCCGCCGATCGCCCAGCACCCCATGCCGAGGGCGCTGACCTCGATGCCGCTGCGGCCCAGTGTCCGCGTGGTGAGTGCCATCGACGCATCCTGCCACCTCGGGAGCGAGTGCCGCAGGGAGTCAGCTGGGCCAGGCGCGGGCGAGCAGGTCGCGGGTGTCGGTGAGCAGTTGGGGCAGGACCTTCGTGCGGCCGATGACGGGCATGAAGTTGGCGTCCCCGCCCCAGCGGGGCACGACGTGCTGGTGCAGGTGGGCGGCGATGCCGGCACCGGCCACGCCGCCCTGGTTCATCCCCAGGTTGAAGCCGTGCGCGTTGCTGACCTTGCGGACGACCCGCATCGCGGTCTGGGTGAACACGCCCAGCTCGACCGTCTCGGCCGGGTCCAGCTCGGTGTAGTCGGCGACGTGCCGGTACGGGCAGACCAACAGGTGACCCGGGTTGTACGGGTAGAGGTTGAGCACCACGAAGACGTGCTCGCCGCGGGCCACGACCAGGCTCTCGTCCGCCGGCCTGCCGGGGGCCAGGCAGAAGGGGCAGCCGCTCGGCTTCTCGTAGCCGCCCTCCGGCCGGTCCTCACCGGAGATGTAGGTCATCCGGTGCGGCGTCCAGAGCCGGTCCAGGCCGTCCGCCATGTCGCCACTGCCCGCGTGCCGTTCCTCCCCTGTCACGCCACCGATCCTACGTCCCGCCCGACGTCACCCCACCACCCCGGACCGTCGATGATTGACGAATGTAAGTTCATCGATGAAACTTTCATTCAATCGATTGTGATGACCGTCGATGGGAGCTGACCGTGAAACAACGACGCACCTCCGTTCTCCACCGTCTCGGCCGGGCGCTCACCGCCTGCGCCCTGGCCGCCGTCGCCACCGTCGTGGGCGTGACGGCGACCGGCGGCGCCGCCCACGCCGACGGCTGCTACACCTGGGGCCGCATGCTCTCCTCCGGCATGAGCGGCGAGGACGTGCGGCAGCTCCAGATCCGGGTCTCCGGCTACCCCGGCTACGGCGCCCGGATCACCATCGACGGGGCGTACGGCCCGGCGACCAGGTCCGCGGTGATCCGCTTCCAGCAGGCGTACGGTCTCCCCGCCGACGGCATCGCGGGCCCGCAGACCTTCAACCAGATCTACGCCCTCCAGGACGACGACTGCACCCCGGTCAGCTTCAGCTACGCCGAGTGGAACCGGTGCAACGGCGACTGGTCCGGCGGTGCGGTCTCGGCGAGCACCGCGAGGTTCAACGCGCTGGTCTCGATGTGGAAGCTGCAGGCGATGCGGAAGGCCCTCGGCAACGTGCCGCTCTACATCAGCAGCGGGTTCCGCAGCTACTCCTGCAACAACGCGGTCGGCGGGGCGGCCGGCAGCCGGCACCTGTACGGCGACGGGGTGGACCTGGTGGGGTCGCCCTCACTCTGCCGGCTCGCCCAACAGGCCCGTAACCACGGCTTCAGCAACATCCTCGGCCCCGGCTACCCGGGCCACAACGACCACACCCACCTGGGCAACTCCGCGGGCCAGTCCTGGTCCGCGCCGAGCTGCGGCATCTGACGGACCTCACGTCCACAGCCGCCGCCCACGGCGACGAGGTGTCAAAAGGGGCCCCCTGCTATGCCGCAAGCGATAACAGGGGGCCCTTCCTTACACCTCGGCGGACGGGCCGACGTTGGTGCGGGTGGAGACGACGTCGAGGACGTGGGTGACGGCCTCGGCGACCGGCACCCCGTTGCGCTGCGAGCCGTCCCGGTAGCGGAAGGACACCGTGCCGGCGGCCACGTCGTCGTCCCCGGCGATCACCATGAACGGGATCTTCTGCTGCTGGGCGGTGCGGATCTTCTTCTGCATCCGGTCGTCACCGGCGTCCACCTGGGCGCGGATCCCCTGGGCGCGCAGCGCCGCGACGAAGCCGTGCAGGTAGTCGGTGTGGTCCTCCCGGATCGGGATGCCGACCACCTGCACCGGGGCCAGCCAGGCCGGGAACGCGCCCGCGTAGTGCTCCGTGAGCACGCCGACGAACCGCTCGATCGAGCCGAACTTCGCGCAGTGGATCATGACCGGCTGCTGCCGGCTGCCGTCGGCCGCCTGGTACTCCAGCCCGAAGCCCTTCGGCTGGTTGAAGTCGTACTGGATCGTCGACATCTGCCACGTACGGCCGATCGCGTCCTTGGCCTGGACCGAGACCTTCGGGCCGTAGAAGGCCGCGCCGCCCGGGTCGGGCACCAGGTCGAGCCCGGTCTCCTTCGCGCACTGCTCCAGCACCGCGGTCGCCGTCGCCCAGTCCTCCTCCGAGCCGACGAACTTCTCCGGCTTCGACTCGTCGCGCGTCGACAGCTCCAGGTAGAAGTCGGTGATCCCGAAGTCCTTCAGCAGGCCCAGCACGAACGCCAGCAGGTGCTTGACCTCGGCCGGCGCCTGCTCGGCGGTGCAGTACGAGTGCGAGTCGTCCTGGGTGAAGCCGCGCACCCGCGTCAGCCCGTGGACGACGCCCGACTTCTCGTACCGGTACACCGACCCGAACTCGAACAGCCGCATCGGCAGCTCGCGGTAGGACCGCCCGCGCGACCGGTAGATCAGGTTGTGCATCGGGCAGTTCATCGCCTTGAGGTAGTAGTCCGCGCCCTCGAGCTCCATGGGCGGGAACATCCCGTCGGCGTAGTACGGCAGATGGCCCGAGGTGTGGAAGAGGCCTTCCTTGGAGATGTGCGGGGTGCCGACGTACTGGAAGCCCTCCTCGATGTGGCGGGCGCGGACGTAGTCCTCCATCTCGCGCTTGATCACGCCACCCTTGGGGTGGAACACCGGCAGGCCGGAGCCGATCTCGTCGGGGAAGCTGAACAGGTCCAGGTCCGCGCCGAGCTTGCGGTGGTCGCGCCGGGCGGCCTCCTCCAGCAGCTTCAGGTACGCCTTCAGCTCGTCCCGGGTCGGCCACGCGGTGCCGTACACCCGCTGGAGCTGCGGGTTCTTCTCCGACCCCCGCCAGTACGCGGCGGCCGAGCGCATCAGCTTGAACGCGCCGATCAGCCGGGTGGTCGGCAGGTGCGGGCCACGGCACAGGTCCGACCAGCAGACCTTGTCCTCGTTCGCGGCGAGGTTGTCGTAGATGGTCAGCTCGCCGCCGCCCACCTCCATGACCTCGTCGGTGTCGAGGCCCTCGCCCTTGACGTCGATGAGTTCCAGCTTGAACGGCTCGGCCGCCAGCTCGGCCTTCGCCTCGTCGAGGCTGCCGAAGCGGCGGCGGCGGAACCGCTGGCCGGACTTGACGATCTCCTGCATGCGCTTCTCGAGCTTGGCCAGGTCGTCCGGCTGGAACGGCTTGTCGACGGCGAAGTCGTAGTAGAAGCCGTTCTCGATGGGCGGGCCGATGCCGAGCTTGGCCTCCGGGAAGACGTCCTGCACGGCCTGGGCGAGCACGTGCGCGGTGGAGTGGCGCAGCACGTTCAGCCCGTCCGGGCTGTCCAGGCTGACCGGCTCCACGGTGGTGTCCTCGGCCGGCGCCCAGTCCAGGTCGCGCAGCTGGCCCTGCGGGTCGCGGACGACGACGACCGCCTTCGGGCCGGACGCGGGCAGCCCGGCCGCGGCCACCGCGTCGGCCGCCGGGGTGCCGCCCGCGGCGACCACGGGGGGGGGCACGCCGGGGGGGCGGGGGGGGGTCACCCGGACTACGACCGCACGTGACGGAGGTGTGATGGCCACCCGCCGGTGCAGCCCAATGG
>NZ_JBFAMU010000132.1:0-11473 GCF_040656655.1 Micromonospora sp. NPDC049799 | reverse complement strand
GCTCCGGTCGCGCGCCCGCCGGCCGCCCGCCCAGCGCCTCGGCGAAGCTCACCCCGGCCGCGTCGCGCAGCCCGGCCGCGCGGTCCAGTGCCATCTCGCCGGTCAACAGCCTCGACCCCAGGCAGGGTACGCCGAAGCGCGCCCCCTCCTCCTCCACGAACGCGGCCACGGTGATCGGCCGGACCGGTTTCTTGCCCGCGGCGCGCAGCTCGTCGACGGCGAGCAGCGCGCTGACGATGCCCAGCGGCCCGTCGTACGCCCCGCCGTGCGGCACCGAGTCGAAGTGGCTGCCGGTCAGCACCGCGTCGCCGGCCTCCGGATCGCCCCAGGTGGCGAACAGGTTGCCGTTGCCGTCCTCGGTGACCGGCAGGCCACGCGCGTCGGCCTGCTCTCGGAACCACTCCCGCAGCCGCAGCTCCGGCTCGGTCAGCGCGTACCGCAGGTAGCCGCCGCTGCCGGCGTCCCGCCCGACGGGCGCGATCTCGTCCCACAGCCCCCGGAATCGGGCGGCGAGGTCACTCACGCCGGCCCCTCGGCCATCGGGACGCGGACGCCGGTGCGGTCGGCGACCTCGCGGGCCGCGTCGTAGCCGGCGTCGACGTGCCGGATGACGCCCATCGCCGGGTCGTTGGTGAGCACCCGCTCGATCTTCTGCCCGGCCAGGGCGGTGCCGTCGGCGACGCAGACCTGCCCGGCGTGTATCGACCGGCCGATGCCCACGCCGCCCCCGTGGTGGATGGACACCCACGACGCCCCGCTGGCGGTGTTGACCAGCGCGTTCAGCAGCGGCCAGTCGGCGATCGCGTCGGAGCCGTCGGCCATCGCCTCGGTCTCCCGGTACGGGCTGGCGACGCTGCCGCAGTCCAGGTGGTCCCGGCCGATCACGAGCGGCGCGGACAGCTCACCGGAGGCGACCATCTCGTTGAACCGCACCCCGGCCCGGTCCCGCTCGCCGTAGCCGAGCCAGCAGATGCGCGCCGGCAGGCCCTGGAAGGCGACCCGCTCGCCGGCCATCCGCATCCACCGGGCCAGCGACTCGTTCTCCGGGAACAGCTCCAGGATGGCCCGGTCGGTGGCGGCGATGTCCTTCGGGTCGCCGGAGAGGGCAGCCCAGCGGAACGGGCCCCTGCCCTCGCAGAACAGCGGCCGGATGTACGCCGGCACGAAGCCGGGGAAGTCGAAGGCCCGCTCGTAGCCGGCGAGCTGGGCCTCACCACGGATCGAGTTGCCGTAGTCGAAGACCTCCGCGCCCGCGTCGAGGAAGCCCACCATCGCCTCGACCTGCTTCGCCATCGACGCCCGGGCCCGGTCGGTGAACTCGGCCGGCAACGCCTTCGCGTAGTCCCGGGCGTCGGCCGGCTCCACCCCCTCCGGCAGGTACGACAGGGGGTCGTGCGCGCTGGTCTGGTCGGTGACGATGTCGATCTCGACGCCCCGGCGCAGCAGCTCCGGGAAGACGGTGGCCGCGTTGCCCACCACGCCGACGCTCAGCGCCCGGCGCTCCCGCCGCGCGGCGAGCACCCGGTCCACCGCGTCGTCGAGGGAGTCGGCGACCTCGTCCAGGTAGCGGTCGTGCACCCGCCGGTCCAGCCGCGTCCGGTCCACGTCCACGATCAGGCAGGCGCCGCCGTTCATGGTGACCGCGAGCGGCTGCGCCCCGCCCATCCCGCCACAGCCACCGGTCAGGGTCAGCGTGCCGGCGAGGGTGCCGCCGAAGCGCTTCGCCGCCACGGCCGCGAACGTCTCGTACGTGCCCTGCAGGATGCCCTGGGTGCCGATGTAGATCCACGAGCCGGCGGTCATCTGCCCGTACATGGTCAGGCCGAGCTGCTCCAGGCGGCGGAACTCCGGCCAGGTGGCCCAGTCACCGACGAGGTTCGAGTTGGCAAGCAGCACCCGGGGCGCCCACTCGTGCGTACGCATCACCCCGACCGGGCGGCCGGACTGCACCAGCATCGTCTCGTCCTCGCGCAGGTCGGTCAGCGTCCGGACCAGCGCGTGGTACGACGGCCAGTCCCGCGCGGCCTTGCCGGTGCCGCCGTAGACCACCAGGTCGTCGGGGCGCTCGGCCACCTCCGGGTCGAGGTTGTTCATCAGCATCCGCAGCGCGGCCTCCTGCGGCCAGCCACGGGCGGTGCGTTCGATGCCGCGCGCCGCGCGGACGGGGTGGGTCATCTCTGGTCTCCTCCTAACCGAGGAACAACTGACGACGGGCCGCCGAGGCTTCGAACGCCTCCAGCCGGCGCTGGGTGTCGGCCGGGGTGGCGTCGCAGATCGCCTGCAGCAGCACCATGGCCAGGGTCATCGGGGCGGTGTGCAGGTCGAAGACGAGCCGCGCGCCCACGGCGGCGGGCAGCACCACGTCGGCGTGCTCGGCGGCCGGGCTGACCGGGGAGTCGGTGATCGCCACCACGGTGAGGCCGGCGGCTCGCGCCTCGTCCAGCGCGTCCAGGGTCTCCCGCGGATAGCGGGGCAGCACGAAGGTGAGCAGGGCCGTCGCCCCCGCCTCGGCGGCCTGCTCCAGGCGGTCGGTGAGCAGGCTGCCGCCGTCGTCGAGCACCCGCACGTCGGGGTGCACCTTCGCGGCGAAGTACGCGAAGTACGCGGCCAGCGGCGCGGCGGCCCGCAGGCCCAGCACCGGCAAGGGCCGGCTGGCGGCGAGCAGCCGGCCGGTGTCGGCGATCCGCTCCCGGTCGGCGAGCTGAGCGGCGAGCCGGTCGAGGTTGCCCATCTCGGCGCGTACCGCCTGCTGGAGTTCGTTGCCGGCGTCCGCCGGCCCGCCGGGCGCGCCGGCGGTCAGCTCACGCAGCCGGCGGCGCAGCGCGGGGTAGCCGTCGTGCCCGAGCGCCACCGCGAACCGGGTGACCGACGGCTGGCTGACGCCGGCCAGCTCGGCGACCTCGGCCGCGGACAGGTACCCGACGGCCGGGGCGTGCTGGACCAGGCAGTGGGCGATGCGGCGCTGGGTGGGGGTGAGCCGGACCCCCTGGAAGAGGTCCAGCACCTGCTCGGTGGGTGCCACGACAGCCCCCTCATTCATGAGGTGACTCTATGCATGAAAACTTTCACAAAGCAAGACGGTCTGTCCGCGTCGAACGGCGGACGGCGCTCGCCGGCGGGACGGGGTCGGCCGGGGCGGGCCGCGCTGGAAGCCGGTCGGTACTATCCGCACGGCGGTTCGATGGAGGAGTGCGCATGCAGCCGGAAGGCCCGTACAGGTTCACCCATACTCTGGGCGGATCTCCGGTGGGTAGGGCATGGGCCGCGATCGACGACCACGGCCGCTTCGTCACGGTAGCGGTGCTGGACGCCGCCGTGGCCGCCGCGCCGGCCTGGCGGGCCGCCTTCGCCAGCACCGCGAACTCGCTGGCGCAGGCGCCGAACGGGATGGCGTACACGTATGCCGACTTCTCGGCCGACGCGCCCTGGGTGGCGTATCCGGCCAACGCGGGACCGGGTGCCGAGAGGCTCTTCAGGGCCCTCGGCGTGGAGTACACCCCGATCCCGGCCGCCATGCCGCCGACCTCCGCCCCGCCGCAGCCGGTCTCCGGGGTGCCGCAGTCGGTGTCCGCCCCGCCGCAGCCGGTGTCCGGGCTGCCGCAGTCGGTCTCCGGGCTGCCGCAGTCGGTCTCCGGAGCTCCCGAGCCGGCGTCCGGCATGGCTCACGTCCCGTGGGCGGTGCAGGCGGGCCCGATCCCCGGCCAGCCGGTGTCCGCGTCCCCGCATCCGGTCTCCGGCGCACCCGCGCCGCCCGCCCATGGCATGTCCCCACACGGGCACCTCCCACCGCCGGTCGTGCAGACCTCGCCGGCCGGCGTGCCGTCCCAGGACGCGTTCTCGTCGCCCGCCCGCCGCATCACGCCGTCGGCCCCGCGCCCGCGCCGGACCGGGCTCTGGATCGGCATCAGCGCTCTGGTGCTGGTCCTCCTTGCCGGTGCCGGTACCTTCGCCTGGACCGGGCTCCGGGGTACGACCGAGCCGACGGCAGGCCCCTCACCCACCGGCGTGGCCCAGTCCGGCGCGTCAGGCTGGTCGCCGACCGGACCTCCGCAGCAGCCGGGCCTCGAGCCGCCACGGCCCGGGGACTGGCCGAGATGGCAGATCTTCGGCAAGGGCGACGCGGTACGCACGCTCAACCCCGATGGCCTGGGCTTCGGATTCACCGCGCCGGCTGACTGGACGTGCGCCCCCGGCGGCAGCACCGAGGGCGAGGTCAAGTACAACTGCGGCGCCTCGATCGGGAACAACTCGGAGATCGGCGGCGAGTTGATCGTCCGTGACTGCCGTGAATGCGACGAGGACCGGCGCGTCGCCCTGCGCAAGGCGGAGGAGGCGTGGGGGCTGCAATGGCGCAGCGGCGGGCCTTACGTCTTCCTCGCGGAGACGGTGAAACTGAACGGCACCGACAGGTACGGCATCGTGGTGGTCGCGTTCTGGCGTTCACAGCCGGATGGCGCGATCGACCGTCAACTCGTGCTGCGCATGACCGCGCCAGTGGACTGGGTCGACGTCATCCGGCGCGTGGTCAACTCCGTGCGGGACAACGCACGCTTCTGAGCAATTCAGACCGTCGGCGGCGGTGCCGGTAACTCCGAGGCGGCCCGGGCCTTCTCGAAACTGCTCTTCAGCCCGTTTCGCAGCGCTCGGCCGAGCGGACGTTCGACGAACCGGTGCACGACGTAGGCCAGCAGGAGTGCCGCGCCGACGACGCCGCCCAGCAGCAGCCACGGGGGTACGTCGTCGCGCAGATGACGGATGACGGTGCGCCCGTTGGCGGAGTGGAGCAGATAGAGCGGATAGGTGAGCGCGCCGATGGTCACCAGGCCGCGCCACTGGACCTTCGCGAACCACCCGAGCGCGATACCGGTCATCAGGAGGTAGAAGAGGGCGACCAGGAGCAGTGACACCTTCCACGACATCGGCAGGCCGGCCTTCACGAGCGGGGCGACCCGCAGATCCAGCATCACGGCGTTGACCGCGAACGAGAAGGCCACAATGCACCAGAGCAGCAGACTGTGCCCGAACCGGTGGATGAGGTAGAGCGCCATCCCCGCGACGAAGTACGACGCGAACCGCGGTTCGACCACCATCGTCAGGAGATTGGAGTCGGCGCTGTGCGCGAAGAGCGCGAGCGTCGTCCAGATCATGCAGAACATCAGGACCCGGCGGTACGTGACGCCGAAGGCGACCACGATCAGGAACAGCAGGTAGAACTTCAGTTCGATCAGCAGGGTCCAGTACGGCTCGTCGATGTTGTTCACCTGCAGCAGGTTCTGCACCATGGTGAGGTTGCCGATGATCTGCGGCAGGTTGGGCGCCGTCTCCCCCGGCAGTGGCCACAACACGAGGACCGACGCGGTCAGGATGACCGCGAACAGGTAAGCCGGCATCAGTCGCGTCACGCGCGAGATGAAGAAGTCGCCCAGGGGCCGACCCCAAGAACTCATGCAGATGACGAAGCCGCTGATCATGAAAAAGAGTTCGACGCCCAGCCACCCGTAACTGGCGGCCTGCCGGAGTGGCGCACCGAACAGGTCCGCCGTGTTGGCCGACCAGGACTCCCGGGCGTCGGCGAACAGCAGGTGGTACGCGACGACGCTCATCGCCGCGATGAACCGCAGCAGGTCCAGCACGTAGAGGCGCGGCGCGCGCGCGGTGGTCGGTCGGGTTGGCCGATCGCGCTCGGTAAGAGTCGGGATCTCGACCGTCTGATCCGCGGACGCCGAGCGGTTGGCGTGGGTGATGTTCATGGTGACGCCCTGGCGAGAGAGGTGATCGGCGAACGTAGGATACGTATCGGCACGTGCTCGCCGACGGCAGGATCCGGTGTAGGCGATATGCGGCAAGCCGCAATTCGGCCATTCCAGTCAGGAATGTGCGGACACCACCGGAGCCCACTCATTGCGCATCGCGTGCTACGCACGGTGCGGTTGGCGGTGTCGATCGGGAGTCCGTGGGCGGCGGCCGGGACCTGTGGTTCGTCGCTGACGCCACCTCTATGATGAGCGCGCGAAGCACCGCTTCGGCCAGGACCGATGCGTCATCGGGTCGGGATACCTCCGCCCTCGAGGCGTGAGCGAGAACCCGCACGACGGCACGACCAGTGCAGCCGTGGCAGCGACTGGCCGACCAAGGCTGATACGGAGATGTCATGTTCACCGGTACGGCCTACGGTCATCCCCAAGGTGATCCACGCCATGCCCCGGCAACATGGCTCGACAGCGGTCAGGGGCCAGTTCGGACACCTGTCGACCCGGCTGCCGACCCCGGCGGCGAGAGCCGACCCCGTGGGCAGGGCCGCCATCGGGCCCCGAGCGTGGTTGTCCGGCTGACCGAGGTCGGCCGGACGGTCGCCCGGGGCCTGCGGTCCGACCCGGATCAGCGCATCGTCGCCGCACTGGCGCTCGTGGTGGCGACGCTCGGACTGGTGCCGGTCGCCCTCGCACCCGCCGATGTCGTCATCTACGCCGGTGTGGCGACCGGAACGCCGACGCTGTACTCGTACACCATCGCGATCACTGTGGCGTTGGTGTTGGTGGCGCTGCACACGCCTCGTCGACTCGTCCGCGCCCTTCTCCTGTGGGTGCCGTTTCTCGGCTGGGTGGCCCTGTTCGCCGTGCTCTCCTGGGACGCGTCCCTGCGTACCCTGAGCGGCATCCTGCACTTCTGCCTGGCGGCGACGGTGTTCGCCATCGGTGCAGCGGCCGAACGTGCGGACCGCCGCCACTCGATCCTGCTCTGGGCCTTCGCGGTCGTGGCGTGGCTCCAGCTCTTCGCGATCACCGCAGCGGTCCTCGGTTTTCCGCTGCGCCGAGTTTCCGGCCAACAGGCCCTCGACGTGCTCGGGCGTGCCACGGGCCTGACGAGCCATCCAGGGGAACTGGCGAAGCTGTTGTTCTTCTGCGGTCTGTGCGCGCTGACCCTGCCGCAGCGGACGGTGCGGGAACGATGGGTGGCCTGGACGACGCTCGGTGTCGTCCTCCTCGGCGTGTCCCTCACGCAGAGTCGTACGGTCCTCGCCGCCGTGGTCTCCGTGATCCTCGTCTTCATGCTGCTCGAGCTGATGACCGGGCGGTGGCAGAAGAGATACTTCGTGGTCCTCGGTCTCACCGGCGTGCTCGGCGTGGCATCGCTACCGTGGCTGATCGAGCGATTCCTGGCGGACCCCGGTGGGGGGTCCCGTCAACACCTCCTCACGGTCGCGTGGGACGTGATCCGCGCACATCCCTGGACCGGGGTGGGACCGAACAGCTACGTCGCCGTCGCCGGCGCCTCGGACCGACTCACCGCGAGCGGTGTGCCTGTGCACAACGTGTTACTGCTGAGCGCCGCGGAGGTGGGCATCCTCGGCGCGTTGCTCCTCTGGCTGCCGTTCGTACGGACCGCGACGACGGCCACCCGCTCCGTCTTCCGTTCGCGGACCTCGGAACTGGCCCCCAGGGTTCTGGTCAGCGCGCTGCCGGGTCTCCTCCTCATCGGAATGACGGGCTGGGGACTGTTGCAGGGCCCCTACTTTCTGATGCTGGCGCTCGTCTCCGGCTATTTCGGTGCCCGGACGCGGTCTTCGGCAGGTGTGCGCGGCGATGGTCGCGACTGAGACCAGGGCGCCGGCGGGACGGCGCACGTCTCTGACGGTCGTGTCGGGCCTGCTGGGGCTCTCCACCCTGGCCACGCGGATGACAACCCTGGTGGTCATGGCGTTCCTGACCAGGGGCGCCGGCATCGAGGCCGTCGGCTTCTACGGGATGGCCACGCTCACCGCGTCGTTCACCGCCGCCGCGCTCTCCCTCGGCCTACCGACCTACCTGACCAGGGAGGCCGCCGCGGGGACGGTTTCGCCCCCCGTGGTCGCCCGGATCCATGGCGGCCGTCTCGCCGTGCTGATGGCGGCCGCCGCCGTCGCGTACGTGCTGATCGGCGTGCTTCTTCCCGGGGCAGCGCAGCTCGCCTTCTTCCTGATCTTCGTCGCCAGCCTTCTCGAACAGTGGAACGAGACGGCGTGGGTCCTCATCCGAGGCACGCGTTCGGCCTGGGCCGAACCGCTGACGAACACGTCCACCGGCCTCCTGCTCGTCGGCGTGTGCGCGATCGACGTGTGGCTGATGAACGGGCTGACCCTCGGTGACGCTGCGGTCTACTTCCTGACGGCGTCCGTCCTCCGGTCGACTGCCGCGGTTCTCGTCGTGCGGATCCTGCCGTCACTCCGTGAATCCCGAGGTGCCCGCTCGGCCCACCACATCAGGCTGGCGCTGCCGTACTTCGCCTCCGACCTCCTCGGTCTCTTCTACTTCCGCGGCGACGTCTTGGTACTCGCGTTCTTCGTCACCGCTGCGGAAGTCGGAGAATACGTCTCGGCAGCGGCGATCATCGGACCGGCGGTCCAGGTCGCGGCGTCGATGGGCGTCGGCGCCCTTGCCTATGCCGCGCCGAAGCGGGCCTCCGGGACCGCTCAGGCGAACGACCCGGTCACGGTCTTTCAGTTCTTCGGGCTCGCCGGCCAGGGCGCCGCCGGCGTCATCTTCATCGGTCTTCCGATCGGGACCGCCGTGCTGTTCGGTGACCAGGCGGGGAACATCCCTGAGCTGGCGATGGTGCTCACCCTCTTCCTCGCACTGCGATTCGCCAACTTTGGTCTGTCCGCCATCCTGCTGGCCCGGGGCCGCGCCGCCAGCCGGCTGGTGGTGCTGGTGCTGAGCATCTGCGGAAGCGTCGGACTGAACATCGCACTCGACCCCAGGTACGGCGCCTACGGTGCCGCCTGCGCGATGGTGCTGAACGAGCTCGTCGTGGCCGGGTCGCTGCTGTGGTTCCTCCGGATCAGAGAGCTGGTGTGGCCGGTCCTCATCACGTTCGGATGCGTGGCGGCGGCGGCATGGGCGCTCGCCGGACTGCTGACGGTGATGGAACCGGCCGCGGCGTCCGTCACCATCGGCGGCATCATCCTTGCTCTGGCGACCGCCAGGCTTGTGGCACAACGACGGGCCGCAGGCCACCTGCCGGCCGCAACGACGGAGGACATGTGAGGGTCGGAATAGTCGGGTGGTTCGGATCGGACAATCTCGGAGACGAGATTCTTCTCCACTCGCTCATCACCTGCGTCCGCGCGGTCAAGGAGAACGCGTCGTTCGTGGTCTTCTCCCCGAACCCCGAGCGGGTCGCCGAACTGCACGGTGTGCAGACGGAGCCCATGCCCGTCCTGCGGGCTCGTGGTGCCTCCGAGCGTCAGGTGGCGGTGCAGCGCGCGATCAAGTCGTGCGACCTGCTTCTCCTCGGCCCTGGAACGATCTTCCAGGAGCGGTCCCCCAACCTGTCGTGGCCCGGCACCCTGCCGATGTTCGGCAGGATCATCGCCATGGCCAAGGTGGCGGGAACGCCCGTCGCCACCGTCGGCGTCGGCGTACGGGAGGGAGGAACGCCGTTCGGCCGTCAGGTGCTTCGTCTCATCGGCGCCTCCTGTGTCGCGGTGGGTGTGCGCGACGAACGAACCGCGTCGCACTTCGGCTCCGGGGCGGAGGTCATCGGCGACATGGCGTACACCCTGCCGTTGCCCGACCTGGAGCGGATCGATTCCGGCCGCCGCTTCGCGCTGTCGATGCGACCGCTCGCGCCCGACCTCGAGAGTTCACTGGTGGCGGCGACCTCCGGATGTGTCGCCCGGCTTCGTCAGGACGGATGGTCGGGCACGTTCCTTCCGATGGCCTTCGGTCGTGGAGCGCACGGCGAGGACGACCGCGTCATCTACGAGCGCGACTTCCGCGACCTGCTGGACCTGGACTCGACCCCGTTGGACGGCAGCCGTCCTCTCGCCGGGGCCCTGCGCGACTGGTTGCAGTCGCTCGGGACGAATCAACTCGTCCTCGGCACCCGCCTGCACGCCGCACTCCTGGCCGTGGCGATCGGCGTTCCGACGGTGGCCATCGCCTACGAGCGAAAGGTCCATGACGCCTTCGTCGACCTGGGGCTCCGCGAGTACCTGGTGCCACCGGACGTCGATGCCGACACGCTCTACCGCACGGCCACCGCGGCTGCCGCGGCGACCGAGCAGTTCCGGGAGGCCGCCCAGCGGGTCGCGGCCCAGGGACGAGTCGCGCAGGGGTTCGTCACGACGCTTCTGAAGCGGCTGGGCTGATGCGCGTCCTTCTGCTCACCCCGTTCGCGCCGAACGCGCACCACTACCATGCCGCAGCCGACACGATCGTGCAGCTCACACCGCGGCTGGCCGAACAGGTCGACCTCTTCGTGTACTCGCCGGAGAACACCGCGGTATCCAAGCGGGACGATCTGAAGTACACCCTGTTGCCCGCCACGGTCACCGCTCGTCCGAGCCACCGGGACCGTTTCCGGCTCGAACCGGCATGGCTGCGCCAAGCCTGGCCCCGAGAAGCGACCCGAGAGGCCGCTGAACTCATCCGCCGCATCCGGCCCGATGTCGTCCACTCGGAGTACCTGCAGTCCGCCGAGGTCGTCGGGATCAGCCCCGCGTCGGTGCTGGGCCTGCACGACATCACCGAGAAGGTGATGCTGGAGTCGTACCGGGCGTCGTCCGGTCTGGAACGCCCGTACCGTCTCGCCGAGTTGCTTCGGACGCGACGGTTCGAACGCGCGGCGATCCGGCAGGCGGCTGCCGTCATCACGCTGTCCGACGCCGACTTCGCGGTCGCCGCGGCACACAACTCCAACACCGTGCTCGCCCGGCCGGGGGTGCACATCGGTGACCGGTCCTGGTCCCCGCCGCCGGCGACGGAGCGACCGCGACTCGTGTTCGCCGGGGCGATGTGGCGACGAGCGAACGCCCTCGTCGCTCAGTTCCTCGCGCGCGAGGTGATGCCGCTGGTGTGGCAGAACCTGCCGCAGGCGGAACTCAGGATCGTCGGGGCGGAGCCGTCCGCCGAGGTGGTCGGCCTCGGCGAGAGCGACGGCCGGGTGGTGGTGACCGGTGCGGTGCCCGACCTCCGGTCCGAGATGCTCGACGCCCACGCCGTCGTCGTACCGTCGATCGTCGGCGGCGGAGTGCTGATGAAGGTGGCGCACGCCATGGCCCTCGGCTGTCCCGTCATCACGTCCAGCGGACCGGCCGAGTCGGTGCGCGGTGACGCCTCGATGCTGTACACCGCGTCGACGGCCGACGAGATCGCGGCGGCCGTTCGGGCCGCGGTCGAATCACCCGAGGACGCCGCGCAGCGCGGACGGCGTGCCCGCGCACACATCGAGCGGACGTTCCGTTGGGACGACACCGTCCGCTCGTACCTCGACGCCTACGGAATTGCGAGTCGGCAGTGAAAATCGCAGCGATCATCGTCTCCTACAACTCCGCCCAAGAGCTTCCCCTGAGTCTGGGCTGCCTGGGCGCCCTGCCGGTGGACCATGTCGTGGTCGTGGACAACTCCTCCACGGACGACAGCGTCGAGGTCGCGAAGTCCTTCGGGTACCCCGTCATCTCGCTGCCGAACGTCGGCTTCGGCAAGGCGATCAA
>NZ_JBFAMU010000131.1:0-11590 GCF_040656655.1 Micromonospora sp. NPDC049799 | reverse complement strand
GGCCGGGTGGGGGGCCGGGGTGGGTGGGGGCGGGGTGGGAGCGGGTTGGCGGCGACCGGGACGGGCGAACCCCCGTCCCGGAGTGGGACGGGGGTTCGGAGGTGCTGCGGGACCAGGCGAACGGGTCAGACGCCGTGCGGAATGGCGTCCCAGCCCTCGACCTCCTGCGGCTTGCGGGGGCTGTGGCCGACGTACCGGGCCGACGGGCGGACGAGTCGCTGGAGGCGCTTCTGCTCCAGGATGTGCGCGCTCCAGCCGCCCATCCGGGCGCAGGTGAACATGGAGGTGAACATGTGCGCCGGCACCTCGGCGAAGTCGAGGACGACGGCGGACCAGAACTCGACGTTGGTGGCGAGCACCCGGTCCGGGCGGCGGGCCTGGAGCTCGGCCAGCGCGGCCTTCTCCAGCGCCTCGGCGATCTCGAAGCGCGGCGCGCCCAGCTCCTTGGCGGTGCGGCGGAGCACGCGGGCGCGCGGGTCCTCGGCCCGGTAGACCCGGTGGCCGAAGCCCATCAGCCGCTCGCCCCGGTCGAGGACGCCCTTGACGTACCCCTCGGCGTCGCCGCTGCGCTCGACGGCCTCCAGCATGCTGAGCACGCGGGACGGCGCCCCACCGTGCAGCGGGCCGGAGAGGGCGCCGATGCCGGAGGAGATGCAGGCCGCGGCGTCCGCGCCGGTCGAGGCGACGATCCGGGCGGTGAACGTGGAGGCGTTGAGGCCGTGCTCGGCGGCCGAGATGAAGTACGCGTCGACGGCCTTGACGTGGCGCGGGTCGGGCTCACCCCGCCAGCGCTTCATGAAGCGCTCGACGATCGTCTGCGCCTTGTCGATCTCCTTCTGCGGCACGGCCGGCAGGCCCAGGCCGCGGGCGGACTGGGCGACGAAGGACAGCGCGGTGACGGACACCCGGGCCAGGTCCTCGCGGGCCTGCTCGTCCGAGATGTCCAGCAGCTGGCTGAGACCCCAGTACGGGGCGAGCATGGCGACGGCCGACTGCACGTCGACGCGGATGTCGCCGGAGTGCACCGGCACCGGGAACGGCTCGGCCGGCGGCAGGCCCGGGCCGAAGCGCCCGTCGACGAGGAGCGCCCAGACGTTGCCGAAGGAGACCTGGCCGATCAGATCCTCGATGTCGACCCCGCGATAGCGCAGCGCGCCGCCCTCACGGTCGGGTTCGGCGATCTCGGTCTCGAAGGCTACGACGCCCTCCAGTCCGGGTTTGAAATCGGCCATGTCGCTCTCCTGGATCTGCTCGGTGCGCCAGCCCGGGCTCGGATACCCGGCCCAGCCGGGCGAGCGCCTTAGGCGACCCTCAGGGATGTGTTCGTGACATCTTGCCTGCTGGTTACGCAAGTGCGCGACCCGCTACCGCTGTGCTACACGCGACATCCCCGAATGGGCGACGGCCCCGGTCGTCGGTGAGACTGGGCGGTACGTGCTGGCCTGCGCGCAGGGCGGTGACCGGCCGGTGGGGGAGGAGCAACAACGTGACGGGGGACACAATGCCGCCTGCGGCGATGCGTAACGAGTACGCGGCGGACCGGGGCCTTTCCGAGGCCGAGCTCGCCGCCGACTGGCACACGCAGTTCGACCGCTGGTTCGCCGACGCGGTGGCCGCCGGACTGCCCGAGCCGAACGCCATGGTGGTCGGCACCGCCGATGCCGCCGGCCGGCCGAGCGCCCGTACCGTGCTGCTGAAGGGGTACGACCCCGACGGCTTCGTCTTCTTCACCAACTACGACTCGCGCAAGGGCGCCGAGGCGGCCGCCAACCCGTACGCCAGCCTGGTCTTTCCCTGGTTCCCGATGCAGCGGCAGGTGGTGGTGGCCGGCCGGGTGGAGCGGGTCGACCGGGCCGAGACCGAGGCGTACTTCGCCAGCCGCCCGCGCGGCTCCCAGCTCGGCGCCTGGGCGAGCACCCAGTCCCGGGTGATCCCGGACCGGGTGGCGCTCGACGGCGCGTACCGGGCGGCGGCCGAGCGGTTCGCCGACGTCGAGCCGATCCCCGCCCCGCCGCACTGGGGCGGCCTGCGGGTACGCCCCGAGTCGGTGGAGTTCTGGCAGGGGCGGGCGAGCCGGCTGCACGACCGGCTGCGGTTCCGTCTGGTCGGGCCCGACGAGTGGGGCGTGGAGCGGTTGGCACCGTGACGGACGTGAAGGACCGCCGGCGGAGCGCGGCACGCCGGCTGGCGATCGACCTGCGTCCCCTGTCCGTGCCCGCCTACCGGCGGCTGTGGCTGGGCAACACGGTGGCGTCGTTCGGCTTCCAGGTCACGGCCGTCGCGGTGCCGGTCGAGATGTACGCGCTGACCCAGGACTCGCTCTGGGTGGGCCTGCTCGGCGTCGCCGGCTTCGTACCCCTGCTGGTCTTCGGGCTCTGGGGCGGCGCGGTGGCCGACGCCCGCGACCGGCGCCGGGTGCTGCTCGGCGGTTCGGCGCTGCTCTGGGCTTCGGTGCTCGCGCTGCTGGCGCAGTCGCTGGTCGGCGCGGGCAGCGCCGCGCTGCTGCTCGGCCTGGTGACCGTGCACTCCATCGCGTTCGCGATCAGCTCCCCGGCGCGGTCGGCGATCCTGCCCCGGCTGCTGCCGCCGGAGCTGGTGCCGGCCGCCACCACGCTGAACTACACCACCTTCACCGCGGCGGCGGTGGCCGGGCCCCTCGCCGCCGGCCTGGTCCTCGCCGCCTTCGGCACCGGCGCCGGCCTGCCGGTGGCGTACGCCCTCGACGCGGTGCTCTTCACCGGGCTGGTGGTGGCGACCCTGCGGCTGCCCGCGATGCCGCCCGAGCCGCCGGCCGACGGCGAGGTCCGGCGCGGCGGGCTGGCCGGGATCGTCGACGGCCTCCGGTACCTGGCGACCACGCCGGTGCTGCTGCTCTCGTTCGCGATCGACCTGATCGCGATGATCCTGGCCATGCCGCGGGCGCTGTTCCCGGAGGTGGCCCAGGAGCGTTTCGGCGGAGGGGCGGCGGTCGGCTGGCTCTACAGCGCGATCGCGATCGGGGCGGTGCTCGGCGGGCTCAGCTCCGGCTGGATCGGCCGGCTGCGCCGGCAGGGTCTCGCCCTGGTGGTCGCAGTGGTGGGCTGGGGGCTGGCCGTCGCCGCGGCCGGCCTCGCCGGGCAGCTCTGGCTGATGGTGCTGCTGCTCGCCGTGGCCGGCGCCGCCGACCTGGTCAGCGCGGTGCTGCGCCAGTCGATGCTGCTGGTGTACGCCCCGGACCGGATGCGCGGCCGGCTCCAGGGCGTCAACATCGTCGTCGTCGCCGGTGGCCCCCGCCTCGGCGACCTGCGGGCCGGCGCGATGGCCGCCGGCTTCGGCGGTGGCGTCGCGTGGATCGGTGGCGGCCTCGGCGCGGCCGTGCTCGCGGTGGCGCTGGCGGTGGCCTTCCCGGCACTGCTGCGGTACCGGGCGACGGGCGTGTCCCGTTAAGGTCGCCGACATGGACAACCCCGACCAGCGTCCCCCCTCGGGCGCGCAGTGGACCATCTCCGCAGCCGGCCACGAGGCCGTCGTCGTCGAGGTGGGCGGGGGTCTACGGACCTACCGGCACGATGGCGTCGACTACCTCGACGGGTACGCCGAGGACGAGATCTGCCCCGGCTGCGCCGGGCAGGTGCTCGCCCCCTGGCCGAACCGGATCCGGGACGGGCGGTACGCGTACGGCGACCGGGAGCTGCAACTGACCCTCAGCGAGCCGGAGCGGGGGGTGGCGATCCACGGCCTGGTCAACTGGGTGTCGTGGTACCTCGTGGAGCAGTCGGCGGACGCCGTGACCGTCGGCTACGACCTGCCGCCGACCCCCGGCTACCCGTGGCCGCTCCGGCTGCGCACGCGCTACAGCGTCGGTGCCGACGGCCTCCGCGTCGCGCACGAGGTGACCAACACCGGCGGGGAGCCGTGCCCGTTCGGGCTGGCGGTGCACCCGTACCTGCGGCTGCCCGGTGTGGCGGTGGACGACCTGACGCTGGGGCTGCCGGCCCGCAGCCGGGTGCAGGTGGACGGCCGACTGCTGCCGATCGGGGTCAGCCCGGTGGCCGGGACGGAGTACGACTGGACCAGCCCCCGCCGGATCGGTGGGGCGCGGCTCGACATGTGCTTCGGCGACGTGATCCGGGACGACGAGGGCGGCTCCTCGGTCAGCCTGGCCGCGCCGGACGGCTCGTCCGGGGTGCGGATCTGGGCCGACCGGGAGTTCGGCTGGTGGCAGGTCTTCACCTCCGACGCGCTCACCGGTGAACGGCACCGCCGCTCGGTGGCGATCGAGCCGATGACCTGCCCGCCGGACGCGTTCCGCTCCGGCCGGGACGTGATCGCGTTGAAGCCCGGCGTCGGGTGGCGGGGCGTGTGGGGCGTACGGCCCGGGGCCTGAGGAGAGCGGCGTGGAGTTTGGTGAGGTGGTCCGGCGGCGCCGGATGGTGCGCAACTACGACCCGGATCGTCCCGTCCCGCCCGACGTGGTGGACCGGCTGCTCGACCACGCCATCCGGGCGCCCTCCGCCGGGTTCGCCCAGGGCTGGGGCTTCCTGGTGCTGGAGAGCCCGGAGGACCGGGAGCGGTTCTGGTCGGTGGCCACTCCGGGGGGTGGGGGCCGGGAACGCTGGCTGACCGGTATGCGGCGGGCGCCGTTGATCATCGTCCCGCACGCCAATCGATCGGCGTACCTGGAGCGGTACGCGGAGCCGGACAAGGGCTGGGCCGACCGGTCGACGGAGCGTTGGCCGGTGCCGTACTGGATCGTCGACACCGGATTCGCCGCCCTGTTGATGCTCCTCACCGCCGTGGACGAGGGGCTGGGGGCGTGCTTCTTCGGCATTCCCCCGCAGCGGACCGACGACTACCGCTCGGCGTTCGGGGTGCCGGAGGAGTACCAGCCCGTCGGGGCGATCACGGTGGGTTATCGTGCCCCGGACCACCGGTCACCGTCGCTGCGTCGTGGGCGTCGTCCGGTGGACGAGGTGGTCCGCCGAGGCCGGTGGAGCTGAGCGACTGCGCAAGGTTCGTCCGGGTTGAGAAACGGACGGGCGGTAGCGAAACTGACATCAGGGAGCAGAACGCGGTGTGCGGAGGGCGGCTACGCTGGCACGGTCATCGGTGCCGCGGGGAGGGGAGCGTGCCGTCGTGATCTTCAGAGCGGTCCGGGACGGGCGTCCCTACCCGGAGCACAACTTGACGCTCAAACAGTGGGCGGAGATCCCTCCGCGCCCGCTGCGCCTGGACCAGTTGATCACCACCAAGCGCGAGCTGGCGCTGGACAAGCTGCTCGCCGAGGACTCCACCTTCTACGGGGACCTGTTCCCGCACGTCGTGCAGTGGAACGGCGGCCTCTACCTGGAGGACGGGCTGCACCGGGCCCTGCGGGCGGCGCTCCAGCAGCGCAACCAGATCCACGCCCGGGTGCTCGTCCTCTCCGAGGCCGTGGAGTGAGTCTTCGTTAAGGTGGCCCGCATGAGCCCTCTGGACCTGCTCGACCTGGACGCGTCGCTCACCTCCGAGGAGCGGCAGATCCGCGCCGTCGTGCGCCAGCTCGTCGACGACCGGGTACGCCCGCACGTCGCCGGCTGGTACGAGGAGGGTCAGGTGCCCGCGCGGGAACTGGCCCGCGAGTTCGGCAAGCTCGGCCTGCTCGGCATGCACCTGACCGGGTACGGCTGCGCCGGCTCGTCGGCCGTCGCGTACGGGCTGGCCTGCCTGGAGCTGGAGGCCGGCGACTCCGGGGTCCGCTCGCTGGTGTCCGTGCAGGGGTCGCTGGCGATGTACGCGATCTGGAAGTACGGCAGCGACGAGCAGAAGCAGCGCTGGCTGCCCGCGATGGCCACCGGTGAGGCGATCGGCTGCTTCGGCCTGACCGAGCCGGACCACGGCTCCGACCCGGCGTCGATGGCCACCCGGGCCCGCCGCGACGGCGACGACTGGATCCTGCACGGCGGCAAGATGTGGATCACCAACGCGCCGGTCGCGGACGTCGCGGTGATCTGGGCGCGCACCGACGAGGGCGTACGCGGCTTCGCCGTACCCATGGACACGCCCGGTGTCACGGCGCGGGAGATCCGGCACAAGATGTCGCTGCGCGCGTCGGTGACCGGCGAGATCACGCTCGACGACGTCCGGCTCCCGGCGGACGCGCGGCTGCCCGGGGCGAGCGGGCTGAAGGCCCCGCTGAGCTGCCTGACCGAGGCCCGGCACGGCATCGTCTGGGGTGCGCTCGGCGCGGCCCGGGACTGCCTGGAGACCACCCTGGCGTACGCGACCACCCGCACCCAGTTCGGCCGGCCGCTCGCCGGGTTCCAGCTCACCCAGGCCAAGCTCGCGGACATGGCCGTCGAGTGGAACAAGGGCTTCCTGCTCGCGCTCCAGCTGGGGCGGCTCGCCGACGCCGGGAAGCTGCGCCCGGACCAGGTCAGCGTTGGCAAGCTCAACAACGTCCGGGAGGCGCTGGCCATCGCCCGCCAGTGCCGCACGATCCTCGGCGCCAACGGGGTGTCCGGCGAGTACCCGATCATGCGGCACGCCAACAACCTGGAGAGCGTGCTGACGTACGAGGGCACCTCCGAGATCCACCAACTGGTCATCGGGCAGAAGCTCACCGGGCTGTCCGCGTTCGCGTAATCCGTTCGGGTGGCTCGCCGAGCGGCTGTCGTACCGGGGTCGTAACGTCTGAGGAAGACGACGTGTCTGACGAGGACGGAGAGGGCCATGGCCCGCGACGCTGAGATCAACGAACCCACCAGGGAGTTTCCCGGCTACCCGACCGCCGACACGCTCAAGACCCGGTCGGAGGAGCCGCTTGAGCCCACCCCGGGCTCGCCGGCGCCGTCCGGTGGGCCGGCCCGCGGCCTGCTCTGGGTGCTCGGCGCGGCGGCACTGGCCGTGGTCGCGCTGCTCGGCGTGCAGGCCACTGGCCTGCTGCCCGACTTCCGCAACCCGTTCGCAAAGGAACAGACCGACCGCAGCCAACCGCCGCTGCTCCAGTCGATCCAGGACCTCAGCCGTTACGTCGCCGCCGAGGGCAACTTCCAGGTGGTCGTCGACCTCCAGAACGACCGCAACAACGTGCCGGACTGGCTGGTCAACGAGCGCACGCTCTTCGTCGGCGCGGGCAGCGTCGAGGCGTACGTCGACTTCGCCAAGATTTCCGAGGGCGCGATCGTCGAGTCGGCCGACGGGAAGTCGGTGGAGATCAAGCTGCCGGCGCCGCAGCTCGGCAAGACCAACCTCGACCTGGAGAAGAGCTACGTCTTCGCCGAGGAGCGGGGTCTGCTCAACCGCGTCGGCGACCTGGTCGGGGGCGACCCCAACCGGCAGCAGCAGGTCTACCAGCTCGCCGAGGAGCGGATCACCACCGCCGCCCGGGACAGCGGGCTCAACCAGCGGGCGGAGGAGAACACCCGCAAGATGCTGGAGGGGCTGCTCCGCTCCCTGGGCTACGAGAAGGTCACCGTCACCTACACCGCTCCCTGACCCAGCAACGCGACGGCGCCCGCCCCGGATCCGGGGCGGGCGCCGCCGCGTGTCTTCCCGACTCCCGCCCGGCAGTTTCAGGGAAACAGTGGCCATTCCGGCGGCGGAGGCAACAGTTTCCCTGAAACTGCGCCGGTCAGGGTGAGGATCAGTAGCGCATCGTGTAGCGGTCCTCGTTCGGCATGAGGGCCCACAGCACCAGGTAGACGATCACCTGGGTGCCGGGCAACAGCAGCGACAGCAGGAACAGCAGCCGGACGAACCCGGCCGACCGGCCGTAGCGCTGCGCCAGGCCGGCGCACACACCGGCGATCATGCGCCCCTGACGGGGACGAACAAGCCTGCGACTCATCGTCGTACTCCCACTCTGCGGCGGTCCGCCGCTCTGCAGTCAACGGTAGGAAGGGACGGCCACCTCGCCATCGGCCCCAGGGAGGATCGGCGGGCCGTCAACCCGTAGGTGCATACCCGGGAGTGCCACCCGCAACGCCTCCCTGACCGGCCCGCCCGCGCCGCCCCCCGGCCTCCACGATCGCGCTCGATCCATGAAATAGGCCCCTCCGAGACGCGGGAGGCCACTACTTCATGGATCAAGCACGCTCTTGGGCGGCGGGCGGCGGGCGGCGGGCGGCGGGCGAGCACGCTCTTGGGCGGTGGGCGGTGGGCGGTGGGCGGCGGGCGGGCGGGAGCGGGCGGGGGGTGAGCTGGGCGGGTAGGCTCGCTGGTTGGGCACCCACACCCCGGGCGTCCTACCGAGCCGCCCGGACCGGGACCGGCCATGAACCCGGCGAAACCTCGCACGACGAGGGGCGGCGGCGAGGAAGTGCAGACATGATCAGCGTTTTCGACCTCTTCAGCGTCGGTATCGGGCCGTCCAGCTCGCACACCGTCGGGCCGATGCGGGCGGCACGGACGTTCGTCGCCGGGCTCAAGGCCGACGGGCTGCTGACCGACACCGCCCGGGTACGGGCGGAACTCTTCGGCTCCCTGGGTGCCACCGGGCACGGCCACGGCAGCGACCGGGCGGTGCTCCTCGGGCTGGCCGGGGAGGCGCCGGAGACCGTCGACACCGACTCGGTGGACGCGCGGGTCGCCCGGATCCGGGCCGAGCGCCGTCTCGCCCTGCTGGACGCGCACGAGGTGGACTTCGACCCGGACCGGGACCTGGTGCTGCACCGCCGTCGGTCGCTGCCGTACCACCCCAACGGGATGACGTTCGCCGCGTACGACGGCGCGGGCACGGAGATCCGTACGCGGACGTACTACTCGGTCGGCGGCGGGTTCGTGGTCGACGAGGCGGCGGCCGGGGCGGACCGGATCAAGCCGGACACGACCCGGGTGCGGTACCCGTTCTTGACGGGTGGGCAGTTGCTCGACGTGACGCGGGAGACAGGGCTGTCGATCGGCGAGGTGATGCTCGCCAACGAGCTGTCCTGGCGTACCGAGGGTGAGGTGCGGGCCGGCCTGCTGGAGATCTGGCGGGTGATGCGGGAGTGCGTGGCGCGGGGTTGTGAGCGGGACGGCGTACTCCCGGGGGGTCTGAAGGTCCGGCGGCGCGCCGCGGAGCTGCGGAAGAGCCTGGACGCGGAGGTCGACGCCAGCGACCCGCTGCGCGCGATGGACTGGGTGACCCTGTTCGCGCTGGCGGTGAACGAGGAGAACGCGGCCGGCGGCCGGGTGGTGACCGCGCCCACCAACGGCGCGGCGGGGATCATCCCGGCGGTGCTGCACTACTACGTGCGGTTCGTCCCGGGCGCCTCCGACGAGGGTGTGGTGCGGTTCCTGCTGGCGGCCGGCGCGATCGGCGTGCTGTTCAAGGAGAACGCGTCGATCTCCGGCGCGGAGGTGGGCTGCCAGGGTGAGGTCGGCTCGGCCTGCTCGATGGCCGCCGCCGGGCTGGCGGAGGCGCTGGGCGGTACGCCGGAGCAGGTGGAGAACGCGGCCGAGATCGGCATGGAGCACAACCTGGGCCTGACCTGCGACCCGGTCGGCGGCCTGGTGCAGATCCCCTGCATCGAGCGCAACGCGGTGGCTAGCATCAAGGCGATCACCGCCGCCCGGCTCGCGTTGCGCGGCGACGGGGTGCACCACGTCTCGCTGGACAAGGTCATCAAGACCATGCGCGAGACCGGGGCGGACATGAAGGTCAAGTACAAGGAGACGGCACGCGGCGGTCTGGCCGTCAACGTGATCGAGTGCTGAACCCGGTCGCGGCCGTCTCGGGGCGGGAGGCGGCGTGACCTCTGGCGTCGGGGCGTTGTGGTCGCACCGCGACGCGCTGCGCCTGCTGGTCAGACGCGACCTGGCGGTGAAGTACCAGCAGTCGGTGCTCGGGTACCTGTGGTCGCTGATCGAGCCGCTGGGCACCGGGGCGATCTACTTCTTCGTCTTCGGCGTCCTGTACGCGCGGGACACCAGCCGCCACCTCGGGGACGCCGCCGACTCGTACCCGCTGTTCCTGATCACCGGGGTCTTCGCCTGGATGTGGGCCAGTTCGGCGCTGGGCGAGGCGGCCAACGCGCTCACCGGTCAGGCCCGGCTGATCACCACGATGAACATGCCCCGGCAGCTCTTCCCGATCGGCCGGGTGGTGGGCCGGGTCGCCGAGTACCTGGCCGGGCTGCCGATCCTGGTGGCGGTGGCCGTCGCGTACGCGGTGAACGGCCGGGTCGACCTGGGCTGGTCGGTGCTGGTGCTGCCGCTGGCGATCGCGGTGCAGGGCGCGCTGCTGGTCGGGCTGGCGCTGCTGCTGTCGGCGGTGAACGTGCTGATGCGTGACGTCGAGCGGTTCATGCGGCTGGTGATCCGGGTGCTGTTCTACGCGACGCCGATCATCTACCCGCTGAGCCTGGTCCGGGACTCGGACCTGCCCGGCTGGGTGAAGGTCTCCTACGAGCTGAACCCGCTGGTCGGGATCTTCCAGTTGCACCACGCGGTCTGGTACCCGGACGAGTTCCCGGAGGCGCGGTTGCTCGCCACCACCGTGGCCGGCAGCCTGCTGGTGCTGGCCGCCGGCTGGTGGGCGTTCCGCCGGCTCGAACCGGCCGTACTCAAGGAACTGTGAATGGCCGAGGCGATCATCGAGGCCGACGGGCTCGGCATCCAGTTCGTGCGGAACCGGCGGCGGCAGTTGCGGCTGCGCGAGTTCTTCATCCGACCCGGCGCGGGACGCGGTGCCGACGAGGGCCGGTTCTGGCCGCTGCGCGACCTGACCTTCACCATCGAGGCCGGGGAGACGGTCGGGGTGATCGGCCGCAACGGCACCGGCAAGAGCACCCTGCTGCGGTTGATCGCCGGCGTGCTGATCCCGGACGAGGGCAGGATCCGGGTCTCCGGTGACGTGGCGCCGCTGCTGGAACTGTCCGCCGGTTTCTCCAGCGAGCTGACCGGCCGGGAGAACCTGTACCTGGTCGGCGGCCTGCACGGGCTGTCCTCGGCGTACCTGCGGCGGCACTTCGACGAGATCGTCGCGTTCGCCGGTGAGCAGGTGGAGCGGGCCATCGACTCGTCGGTGCGGCACTACTCGTCGGGGATGAAGGTGCGACTAGGCTTCGCGATCATCTCGCACCTGCCGCACCGGATCCTGCTCATGGACGAGGTGACGGCGGTCGGGGACGCGGAGTTCCGCCGGAAGTGCTATGCGACGATCGATCGTCTGCTCGGGGAGGGGCGCACGCTGGTGCTGGTGTCACACAACGAGAACGACCTGACCCGGTTCTGCCGTCGGGGGTTCTACCTCGACGCGGGCCGGTTGACCGTGGACGGGACGGTCGGCGAGGCGCTGGACGCGTACCACGGAGCGGTGGAGCGGTGACCCTCGCGATCGTGCTCGCCGCCGAGCCGCACGCCACGCCGGCGGACCGCCTCGTGGACCAGTGCCGGCGGGCCGGTGCGAGCGAGGTGCGCCGCGCCGCCGACCTGGACGAGCTGGCGACGTTCGCGGAGGCGGCCACTGGCCCAGTGCTGGTCGCCGGCGCCGACCTGGTCGCGCACACCGCCGTGCTGCGGCACCTGGCCACCAGCCCGGTCGGGCCGACGGTGGCGCTGGTGCTCACCGACCCGCCTTCGCACGGCCGCACGGCGGTCCGCGAGGAGCGCGGCCAGGTGGTGGCCGCCGGTCCGGCCGACGAACTGG
>NZ_JBFAMU010000130.1:0-11608 GCF_040656655.1 Micromonospora sp. NPDC049799 | reverse complement strand
CTGCCCGACACCCTCCCGTCCCGCGCCCTCCCGTCCCGCGCCCTCCCGTCCCGCGCCCTCCCGTCCCGCGCCCTCCCGTCCCGCGCCCTCCCGTCCCGCGCCCTCCCGTCCCGCGCTGTCGAGCTGCCCCGTCTGTGGGGCAGCGCATCCACCGTGACGCGCTGGCGCGGATGGGCCGGCGGGCGGCCGCCTTCAGCGCCGCCGGCCGCTCGGGCCGGGCAGATCGACTGCGGGTGCGACTTCCCGGCCGGGACGCACCGGGGGCGGGGAAAGGGGCAGCCCGCCCCACTGGTGGGGCAGGTCGACAGCACTCACGGTGGACGGGCGACCGGGTCCACCACGAACGCTGGCTGAGTCATCGACGACATCACCTCGACAGCGGGTGCGACTGCTACCGGCGATGGTCGGACGACGGGCCGGAGCCCCCGCGCCGGGTGCCGGGCGTCGGTCCGCCGGACCGTTCCCCGCCCGTCAGTTCCGCGGGAAAAGGCGGTGGATGACGGCGCGGGCGGCTGCCCGAGGGTCGTCGCCGACCTCGTCGGGCAGGGCGCCGGCCAGCCACAGGGTGGCGAAGCCGTGCACGATCGACCAGGCGGCGAGGGCGTCCCCCTGGGGATCGGACGCCGTGGGGCGGTCGGCGGGCAGGCCGGCCACGCTGGCGTGCAGAGCGGCGCCGGAGCGCTCCTGGGCGGCCAGCAGCTCCGGGTCGTCGGCCCGGAGCAGGTCGGAGCGGAACATCACCTCGAAGTGCGCCCGGTGCTCCACGGCGAAGCCCACGTACGCCACGCCGACCTCCAGCAGTCCGCCGTCGGCGGCCCGCAACGCGTCGGCCAGCAGGTCGAAGCCCTGGGCGGCGACCGCGGTGAGCAGGCCCGCCTTGTCCCCGAAGTGGTGTGCCGGCGCGGCGTGCGACACGCCCGCCCGGCGGGCCAGGTCGCGCAGGCTCAGGGCGCCCGGCCCGGATTCCCCGATCGCCTCGACGGCTGCCGCGAGCAGCGCCCGCCGCAGGTCGCCGTGATGGTAGCCACGCGTTCCGGAGGACATGCCCCACTCTAACTTGCCATTGACAAGATGAGCACCGAGGGGCCAATCTTGGCAATGACTAGATAGGAGAGGTCATGATCCCCCTGCTCGCCCTCGTGATCGGCGCCGCGCTCGCCCGGCTGGCCGGCCTGGCCGGCGTCGACGCCCTGGACGGGTGGCATCCCGCCCTCCGGGTGGGACTCGCCCTGATGCTCGTACTCACCGGCACCGCCCACTTCTCGCGGACCCGACGGGCGGACCTCGTCGCGATGGTCCCGCCCGGGCTCCCCCGGCCGGACCTGCTCGTCACCGCCACCGGCGCCCTGGAGCTGGCCGGCGCGGCGGCGCTGCTCGTCCCGGTGACCGCGCGCTGGGCCGCCGCCGGCCTGGCCCTGCTGATGCTGGCGATGTTCCCGGCGAACGTCTCTGCCGCCCGGCGGGGGCTCACCCTCGCCGGCCGACCGGTCACCCCGATCGGCACGCGGACGGTACTCCAGATCGTGTTCGTCGCCACGGCCGCCGTAATTTCGTTTGGCCCCTGACGGTCTTGAGCTAACCTGTTCCGCGTGGATCTGGTGACCCTCTCCGACGTGCCGCTCGGTCGGCTGCTGGTGGTGGCCGGGCACGTCACCGGCCAGCGGTGGAACCGCTACCTGGCCGAGGAGCACGGGCTCACCCAGGCCGGCATGGTGGCCCTCATGACGCTCGCGCAGCACGGCGAGCTGCCGCACCGGGCGGTCGCCGAACGGTGCTTCGTCCGGCCGGCGACCCTCACCGGCATCGTCGACACGCTGGAGAAGGACGGCCTGGTCGAGCGGCAGCGCGACGAGACGGACCGCCGGAGCGTACGACTCACGCTCACCGACGCCGGACGTGCCCGGGCGGCGGCGCTCACCGCGCTGATCCACTCGAAGCGCCCGCTCACCTCCGTCGACGCGGACCCCGCGAAGGCGGCGGTGATCCGGGAGTTCCTCCTGGAGGTCATCGCCGCCGGGGACGAGCCGAGTCCGACCCTGGAGGCCCCCACATGCTGATGCGGTTGCTGCGCACGTTCCTGCGCCCGTACCAGCGACCGCTGGCGGCGGTGGTGCTGCTCCAGTTCGTCGGCACGATCGCCTCGCTCTACCTGCCCAGCCTCAACGCCGACATCATCGACCTCGGGGTGGCCCGGGGCGACACCGGCTACATCGTGCGGACCGGCGGGTGGATGCTCGCGGTCAGCCTGGTGCAGATCGTCTGCTCGATCGCCGCCGTGTACCTGGGCGCGCGAACCGCCATGGGGTTCGGGAGGGACGTCCGGGCCGCGGTGTTCCGGCACGTCAACCGGTTCTCCGCCCGCGAGGTGGCCCGGTTCGGGGCACCGTCGCTGATCACCCGCAACACCAACGACGTGCAGCAGGTGCAGATGCTCGTCCTGATGAGCTGCACGATGCTGGTCGCCGCACCGATCATGAGCGTCGGCGGCGTCGTGATGGCCCTGCGCGAGGACGTCGGGCTGTCCTGGCTGATGCTCGTCAGCGTCCCGGTGCTCGCCGTCGCCCTCGGGCTGATCATCCGGCGGATGGTGCCGCAGTTCCGCCTGATGCAGACGCGCATCGACACCGTCAACCGGGTGCTGCGCGAGCAGATCACCGGCATCCGCGTCGTCCGGGCGTTCGTGCGCGAGCCGTACGAGACGGAGCGCTTCGCCGGCGCGAACACCGACCTGACCGCGACCGCCCTGCGCACCGGCCGGCTGATGGCCCTGATCTTCCCCGTCGTGATGCTGGTGCTCAACGTCTCCAGCGTCGCGGTGCTGTGGTTCGGCGCGCAGCGGGTGGACGAAGGGGCGATCCAGGTCGGCGCGCTCACCGCCTTCCTCCAGTACCTGATGCAGATCCTGATGGCGGTCATGATGGCCACCTTCATGCTGATGATGGTGCCCCGCGCGGCGGTCTGCGCCGAGCGGATCACCGAGGTGCTGGACACCGACTCCTCCGTGGTGCCCGCCGCCCGACCCGTGACCGACGTGCCGGGCCGGGCCGACCTGGAGCTGCGGGACGTGCGGTTCCAGTACCCGGGGGCCGCCGAGGCGGTGCTGCGGGACATCTCCTTCCGGGTGCGAGCCGGTACGACCACCGCGATCGTCGGCAGCACCGGCGCCGGCAAGACCACCCTGCTGTCGCTGATCCCCCGGCTGGTCGACGTGACCGCCGGCGCGGTCCTGGTCGACGGGGTGGACGTGCGGGAGCTGGCACCGGACGAGCTGTGGCGCCGGATCGGCCTGGTGCCGCAGAAGCCGTACCTGTTCACCGGCACGGTGGCGAGCAACCTGCGCTACGGCAATCCCGACGCCACCGACGCCGAGCTGTGGACGGCCCTGGAGATCGCCCAGGCGCGCGACTTCGTCGAGGCGATGCCGGAGGGGCTCGACGCGCCGATCGCGCAGGGCGGCACCAACGTCTCCGGTGGCCAGCGGCAACGGCTGGCGATCGCCCGGGCCCTGGTCCGGCGACCGGAGATCTACCTCTTCGACGACTCGTTCTCGGCGCTGGACCTCGGCACCGACGCCCGGCTGCGGGCGGCGCTGCGACCGGTCACCGCGGACGCGGCGGTGGTGATCGTGGCCCAGCGGGTCTCCACGGTCGCCGACGCCGACCAGATCATCGTGCTGGAGAACGGAGGCGTGGTCGGGATGGGCCGACACGACGACCTGCTGGTCGACTGTCCGACGTACGCCGAGATCGTCGCGTCCCAGCAGACCGGGGTGGCGGCGTGACCGGGCGGGACGGGACGGCTCCCGCCGTACCCGAGCAGAAGTCGGCGGGCGAGACGCGAACGCCGAAACGGCTGCCGCCCGGCGGGCAGCGCGGCGGCCCGCCGTGGATGTCCGCCGGGATGCCCGCCGAGCGGTCGATGACCTTCGTGCCGTCGGCCCGGCGGCTGCTCGGCCGGCTCCGGCCGCACCGGGCGCACCTGGTCGCGATCATCGCGCTGGCGCTGCTCAGCGTGGGCTTCAGCGTGATCGGGCCGTTGATCCTGGGCCGTGCCACCGACATCATCTTCAGCGGCGTGCTCGGCCGGCAGCTTCCCGCCGGCACCACCGCCGACCAGGCCGTCGCCGCGGCGCGGGCGGCCGGTGACGACAGCTTCGCCGACATGCTCGCCCGGATGGACGTGGTGCCCGGCGTCGGCATCGACGTCGACGCGCTGGGCCGGGTCCTGCTGCTCGCCCTGGCGCTCTACCTCGGGGCGAGCCTGTTGATGTGGTGGCAGGGCTGGCTGCTCAACGGCGTGGTGCAGCGGACCGTCTACCAGCTGCGCGCCGACGTCGAGGCCAAACTCAACCGGCTGCCGCTGCCCTACTTCGACCGGCAGCCGCGCGGTGAGCTGCTCAGCCGGGTCACCAACGACATCGACAACATCTCCACCAGTCTCCAGCAGACCCTCAGCCAGCTGCTGACGTCGGTGCTCACCGTCGTCGGCGTCCTGGCCGCGATGTTCTGGATCTCGCCGCTGCTGGCCCTGGTGGCGCTGGTCGCCGTACCGCTGTCGGTCGCCGTCACCGGGCAGATCGCCAAGCGGTCGCAGAAGCAGTTCATCGCGCAGTGGACGCACACCGGCGAGCTGAACGGCCACATCGAGGAGGCGTTCACCGGCCACGAGCTGGTCAAGGTCTTCGGCCGGCAGCGCGAGGTGGAGGCCGCCTTCACGGCCCGGAACGACGAGCTGTTCCGGGCCAGCTTCGGGGCGCAGTTCATCTCCGGGATCATCATGCCGGCGATGATGTTCATCGGGAACCTCAGCTACGTGGCCATCGCCGTGGTCGGCGGCCTGCGGGTCGCCACCGGCGCGATGAGCCTCGGCGACGTGCAGGCCTTCATCCAGTACTCGCGGCAGTTCACGCAGCCGCTGACCCAGGTGGCCTCGATGGCGAACCTGCTCCAGTCCGGGGTGGCCTCGGCCGAGCGGGTCTTCGCGGTGCTCGACGCGGGGGAACAGAACCCGGACCCGGAGCCGCCGGCCCGGGTGACCGATCCGCACGGCCGGGTCGAGTTCGAGAACGTCTCCTTCCGGTACGCGGAGGACAAGCCCCTCATCGAGGACCTGTCCCTGGTCGCCGAGCCGGGGCACACCGTGGCGATCGTCGGGCCGACCGGGGCCGGCAAGACCACCCTGGTCAACCTGGTCATGCGCTTCTACGAACTGGACGCCGGCCGGATCACGCTCGACGGGGTGGACGTCACCACGATGAGCCGCGACGACCTGCGCGGCCGCATCGGCATGGTGCTCCAGGACACCTGGCTCTTCGGCGGCACCATCCGGGACAACATCGCCTACGGGCGGCCGGGCGCCGGCGAGGAGGAGATCGTCGCCGCCGCCCGGGCCACCTTCGTGGACCGGTTCGTCCGCAGCCTGCCCGACGGGTACGACACCGTCATCGACGAGGAGGGCAGCAACGTCAGCGCCGGGGAGAAGCAGCTCATCACCATCGCACGGGCGTTCCTCGCCGAGCCGTCGCTGCTGATCCTGGACGAGGCGACCAGCTCCGTGGACACCCGTACCGAGGTGCTGCTCCAGCGCGCGATGGCGGCCCTGCGGTCGGACCGGACCAGCTTCGTCATCGCCCACCGCCTCTCCACCATCCGCGACGCCGACCTGATCCTGATGATGGAGAACGGCCGGATCGTCGAACAGGGCACCCACGAGGACCTGCTCGCCGCGAAGGGCCCCTACCACCGCCTCCACGAATCCCAGTTCACCGCCGCGGCGACCCCGACCCCCGCGTCGGTCTAGGGCAGCAGGACATGGGAGCGGGAACCGACCACGCCGCGGATCAACGCCACGGCGTCGGCGGCGGGCATCGGATCCAGGCCGCGGCCTCCGCGCAGACGCAGCGAGACCGCGCCGGCCGCGGCCTCGCGGGGGCCGACCACTCCGACGTACGGCACGCGTCTCCGGGCGGCGTCACGGATCCGGGCACCCAGCGACCCGGCCCGCTCCACCTCCACCCGCAGTCCCCCGGCCAGGCCGTCCGCGGCGAGCCGGTCCGCCGCCTCGGCCGCACCGTCGTCGACCGGCAGCACCACCAGCTGCACCGGGGCGTACCAGGCCGGGAACGCGCCCTCGTGCACCTCGATGAGGTACGCGAAGAGCCGCTCCATGCTGCCCACCAGGCTCCGGTGCACCATCACCGGCCGGCGTCGGGCCCCACCCGAGTCGGTGTACGACAGGTCGAACCGCTCGGGCTTGTCGAAGTCGAGCTGGACGGTGGAGATGGTCGACTCCCGACCGGCGGCGTCGACGATCTGAATGTCGATCTTCGGCCCGTAGAACGCGGCCTCACCCGGGGCCTCGGTGTACTCCACCCCGTCGAGCGCCGCGCGGAGCAGGTCCTCGGCCCGCGCCCACCGGGCGTCGTCACCGACGTACTTCTCCCCCGGCCCGCGCAGCGACAGGCGGAAACCCGCCGGCCGTACGCCGAGAGCGGCGTGCGCCTCGCGGATCAGTCGCAGGATGTCGCGTACCTCCTCGCCGACCTGCTCCAGGGCGCAGAAGTTGTGCGAGTCGTTGAGCGAGATCGCGCGTACCCGGGACAGGCCGCCGAGCACCCCCGACCGCTCGGAGCGGTACATGCCGCCCAGCTCGGCGATCCGCAGCGGCAGGTCCCGGTAGGACCGGCCGCGCGCCCGGTACACCAGGGCGTGGTGCGGGCAGAGGGCCGGCCGGAGCACGAACTCGTCGTCGGCGGAGAGCCGCATCGGCGGGAACATGTCCTCCTCGAAGTACCCGAGATGGCCGGAAAGTTCGAACAGCTCCCGTCTGCCCAGCGGCGGGGTGACGACGTGGCGGTAGCCGGCCCGGCGCTCCAACTCCCGGACGTACTCCTCGACGGCGTGCCGGGCGGCGGCGCCGGCCGGCAGCCAGAGCGGCAGGCCCGCGCCGGCCAGCGGATCGGAGACGAAGAGGTCCAGCTCGCGGCCGAGCCGGCGGTGGTCGATCATGTCGCGCTCCTTGATCGGGTACGACCCGGGAGCGACCGGCGTCCGGAAAGCCGCGAGGCCCCGGGGCGGATCGCCCGGGGCCTCGTCGACGGATTCGTCAGTGCGGCGCGCCGGGGTTCCCCGGCGTCGTGGTCCGTTCCGCACTGTGCATGGGGCGACGGTACGCACGTGTCGCCACGTCGGGCATCCGAATTTCCGGCACGCCCGGAGAAAGGGGCGGGCCGCCGGCACGGGACCTGCCGACGGCCCGCGGCGGCCCGCTCGTCGAGAACGGGGGACCCGACGGTCGTGGGGCCGCGCGCCGACAACGGTACGCCGATGAACGCCGATCCGGCGACCGTCCGGCGTACGAGGTTCATCGACGACACCCGCAACCCTGGGCACCCCTCGCTCGTTGATCTCTGGTGGCCCTGTCGTGTCGGCGGTCACCACCGGCCAGGGCCGTCCCCGGTGACCCGGGCCACGTCGTCAGGCTCTGCAACATCCGATCGGCCCGTCCGGTGAGGTGGCAGCCGTGCCCGAACTACTGACCGAGGTCGCGTCCCCCATGTGGGCGTACCTGGCGCTGCTCGGCCTCCTAGTCGTCGACGCCTTCGTGCCGGTGGTGCCCACCCAGGTCCTGATGATCACCGGTGGCGCGCTCACCGTGTACGGCGGGCTGAACCTTCCGGTCACCATCGCGGTCGGGGCGCTCGGCGTCTTCGCCGGGGACCTGGCCTGCTACCTGCTCGGTCGCCGGGCCCCGACGTCGCGGCTCGCGGCCCGGCTCCGTGGCAGCCGCCGCCGGCTGCTCCGGTCCCGTGAACCGGGTCGGGCCCGCCGCGTCGCGGGACGGGTCACCGAGGGCCTGCGGCGTCCCGGCCCGCTGGTGATCCTGCTCTGCCGTTTCGTGCCCGGCGGCCGGATGGCGGCCTGCTTCTCCGCCGGACGCCGCGGTTACCCGTACCGGCTCTTCCTGCTCTACGAGTCGATGGCGGCGCTCGGGTGGGCGGCGTACGGCGCGCTGGTCGGCCACCTGGGCGGGACCGCGCTGACCGAGTCGACGTGGCGGCTGGCGTTGATCGCCGGCGCCGCCGCGGTGGGCTTCGCCGCCGCCGGCTGGGTGATGACACTCCTCAACACCCGCACCGTACGCCCCACCGCCGAGTGACCAGGAGCGCTTGACCTGTCCGTCCCGGCCGGTGTACGGACCGGCCGGGACGACGGGCGGGTCACTCCAGTTCGTGGAGCATGAGCTGGCGGGCCGCCTCGGTGATCGACCCGGACAGGCTCGGGTAGATGGTGATGGTCTGGGCCAGCTCGTTGACCGTGAGGTTGTTCTCCACGGCCATGGTGATCGGCAGGATCAGCTCGCTCGCCTTCGGTGCGACGACCACGCCGCCGATGACCTGCCCGCTGGCCGGCCGGCAGAAGAGCTTCACGAAGCCGTCGGAGACCTCGTCCATCTTGGCCCGGGCGTTGCCGCCCAGCGTCAGCATGACCTGCCGCGCGGGCACCTTGCCGGCGTCGACCTCGTCCTGGGAGACGCCGACCGTGGCCAGCTCCGGGTCGGTGAAGACGTTCGCCGCGACGGTACGCAGCCGCAGCGGCCGGACCGCCTCGCCGAGCGCGTGCCACATCGCGATCCGGCCCTGCATGGCGGCGACGCTGGCCAGCGGCAGCACGCCGGTGCAGTCGCCGGCGGCGTAGATACCGGGGACGTTGGTGCGGGAGACCCGGTCGACGGTGACGTACCCGCCCCGGGCCAGCTCGACGCCGTACTCGGCCAGGCCCAGGTCCGCGGTGTTCGGGATCGAGCCGACCGCGATGAGCGCGTGCGAGCCGGTGACCGTGCGGCCGTCGGACAGCTCGACCTCGACGCCGTCGGCGGTGCGGCGGACGGCGTCGGCGCGGGAGTTGTTGAGGATGCTCATGCCCCGGCTGCGGAAGACCCGCTCGATGGCCATCGCCGCGTCGGCGTCCTCGTGCGGCATCACCCGGTCGCGGCTGGAGACCAGGGTGACCGGGACGCCCATGGCGAGGTACGCGCTGGCGAACTCGGCGCCGGTGACACCCGAACCCACCACGATCAGGTGCTCGGGCAACTCGGGCAGGTCGTACACCTGGCGCCAGGTCAGGATCCGCTCACCGTCGGGTACGGCGGTGGGGAGCTGGCGCGGGGTGGCTCCGGTGGCGACCAGGACGGTGGACGCGGCGATCGAGTACTCCTCGCCGCCCTCGGCCGGTGTGACGATCACCCGGTGGGTGTGCCCGAGGGTGTCCTCGCCGAGCCGGGCACTGCCCGCGACGAAGGTCACCCCTGCCTTCACCAGCTTGGCGTGGATGTCGCCGGACTGCGCGAGGGCGAGCCGCTTGACCCGCCCGTTGACGGCGGTGGCGTCGACCGTGACGGCCTCCAGGCCGTCGGAGTGCACCCCGAACTCCTCGGTGTCCCGGTATCCGGTGACCACCTGGGAGCTGGCGATGAAGGTCTTCGACGGTACGCAGTCCGACAGCACGCACGCCCCGCCGGCACCCTCGGCTTCGACGACGGTGACGTCCGCGTCCAGCTGGGCGGCGACCAGGGCCGCCTCGTAGCCGGCCGGCCCCCCGCCGATGATCACGATCCGGCTCACAGCGCTCGCCCTCCGTCAGTGCTCACAGTGACTTTCTTCTCCCGAACGCGTCCGACACGCACCGTCGTATTCTCCCCCACCCGCCGGGCGGACTATCGTCATCGCCGTGCGTCATTACGCCGCCTACGGCTCAAATCTCGACCCTGCCCGGATGCGCGCCTACTGCCCGCATTCGCCGATGGTGGGCACCGGCTGGCTGGAGGGCTGGCGGCTCACCTTCGCCGGCGAGGACGTCATCGGCTGGGAAGGTGCCGTGAGCACCGTCGTCGAGTCTCCGGGCGACCGGGTGTTCGTGGCGATCTACGACATCCACCCGTACGACGCCGCCCAGCTCGACGAGATCGAGGGCGTGACCGCCGGGACGTACCGCAAGCTGCACGTGCGGATCTCCACCCTCGACGGGGACGTCACCGCCTGGATCTACGTCTTCGACGGGTACGAGGGTGGGCTGCCCACCTCGTGGTACCTGTCGGAGATCGCGAACGCCGCCGAGAAGGCGGGCGCGCCGGACGACTACGTCACCGAGCTGCGGTCCCGCCCGACCAGCACGGCGTCGGCGTAGGGCGTGTCGCACGCCCCCAGTCTGCTACCGCCCCGGCGGTGACCACTGTCCGGGATGGCTCGGCGTCGTCAATCACACACCGGCGGCGGGGACGACCAGCTCGTACATGTCGGCCCAGTACACCTCATTCAGCCCGACCGAGCGGTAGAGGGTGACCGGGGCGGTCGGGTTGCTCAGGTCGACGCCGAGCCCGACGGACTCCCGCCCCTTGGCGGCGTAGACCGCGAAGGCCCGGCGCAGCAGCGCCGCGCCCACCCCGCGCCGCCGGTACGCGGGCAGCACGGACAGGCTCCGGACGAACCCCTCGTTCTGCTCCAGCGCCTGGTCGGAGGACTGGAGCGCCCCAGCCGGCTCACCGTCGACCTCGGCCACGAACCACTCGTCCCAGGTCGTCCCGTGCAGGTACAGCTGCTCGCGCCAGCGGTCGTAGCCGACCGGCTCGTAGTCCGGCGTGTCCCGGAACGCGGTGTCGAAGATCCGGTGGAACAGCCGCAGGTCGGCCTCGTCGCCGGGGCGCAGCGGACGGACGGTCACCCCGGCCGGCAGCGGTGGCTCGGGGGGCAGGTCGGCCAGTGGACGGTGCATCCGCACGTACCGCTTGACCCGGGTGAAGCCGGCGGCGGCCACCTCGGCCGCCCAGCCGGTCTCCGGGGCGAACACCGCGGTCCGGACGGTGAGCGCCGGCAGGCCCCGCTCGGCGGCCCGCTCGGCGATCCGGTCGAGCATCCGCGCCAGCAGCGGGGCGCGGAGGGCGTCACCCCGCTCCGGATCGACGTAGACCTCCACGTACTCCCGGCCCACCCCGGTCGGGTTGTCCACGGTCGCCCAGGCCACGATCGTGCCGTCCGGGTCGGTGACCACCCAGGCGTCGCGGGTCGGGTCGGTGAACGGCGCGGTGAGGGCCGCCTCGACATCGGCCGCGTCGAAGTCCGGGTATCCGACGGCGAACGTGTCGGCCGCGTGCACGACCGCGAGGATCGCCGGCACGTCGTCCAGGGTGGGTCGGCGGGCGGTCCAGCCGGCGGGGAGAGTCACGGGGCGATCCTGGCAGGTCGGCCCACGGCCGCGCCGCCGATTTTGCCGTCCGGGCTCGGCCGCAACCCGGTGGCCGGGCGTGGTTGTCCGATCGCGCCTGATGTCTGTGCGACATATTGATGTCACAGAGACATCAGGCACGCCGAGGTCCGTGCCTTCGCCCGCGCCCACGTCGTGTGCGGCCTCACCCGGCGCGGTTCAGGTGGGCGCGGGCGGCGGTGAGCAGGTCCAGCAGCTCGGCGCCGCCCGCCGGACCGAGCGCCGCGAAGGCCGAGGCGGCCAGGCGGTCGGTCACCGGCGGGTATCCACGACGTGCTCTCCAAGAGCCTCGGGTCGTCGAACCCGATCAACATCGTGCACGCCACCGTGGCGGCGCTGAAGGGGCTCGA
>NZ_JBFAMU010000129.1:0-11611 GCF_040656655.1 Micromonospora sp. NPDC049799 | reverse complement strand
AGGACATGCCGCTGACCAAGGCCGCCCAGACCGTCCAGGTCTCGGCCTACCCCGACCACTACGCCCAGTGGGAGCAGCAGGCCGCCGACCTCGTCACCGAGCACTGGAACAGCTGACCGCTGACCACCACAGACCTTCCTCCAAGGGGGAAACAAGCCGCTGGCCGGCACCCGAACACGGGTGCCGGCCAGCGGCCTTTCGTTGTCGTCAACGATGGTTGACACGGCCGACCCTGTCAACGTAAGTTGACGACATGAGTCAGGCGACGGAACTCGCGGCGGAGGCCGGCAGCACCGATCCCCGGGTCGGGCTGCGCGCAGTCCGCGCGCTACGCCGGTTGCTCGAGCGGCTGGAGGTGGTCCAGGTGGACAACGCCCGACGGCAGGGCTGGTCCTGGCAGGAGATCGCCGACGCGCTCGAGGTGAGCCGGCAGGCGGTGCACAAGAAGCACGCCGGGCGGCCGGCGGTCGGAAACTCCTGGGAGGCGTGATGTTCGAACGGTTCACCGACCGGGCCCGCACGGTGGTGCGGCGGGCCCGCGACGAGGCGAGGAACGAGGGTCAGCGGCCGGTCGGCACCGAGCACCTGCTGCTCGCCGTCCTCGCCGACGGCGACAGCCTCGCCGTGCGGGTCCTGCAGGGGGCGGGGATCACCGCCGACGACCTGCGGGACCGGATCCGGCGGCACACCGAACGCGGGGGCACCGGCCTCGCCGACGCCGACGCCGCCGCGCTGCGGGAGATCGGCATCGACCTGGCCGCCATCGTCGCGCGGATCGAGGAGAGCTTCGGCCCGGACGCGCTCCGCGAGGCCGTGCCAGCGCCGCGCCGGCGCTGGGGTCGCCGACGGTACGCGGGCGGCCCGTTCTCCCCGCGCTCCAAGAAGGTGCTGGAGTTGTCCCTGCGCGAGGCGCTCCGGCTGCGGCACTCGCACATCGGCACCGAGCACATCCTGCTGGGGCTGCTCCGCGAGGGCAACGGGCTGGCCGCGCTGGTCCTGCACGAGGCGGGCGTCGACCTCGACGACCTGCGCCGCCGGATCGAGACGGCGCTACGCACGGCCGCGTGACGGTGCTGCGCGCCGCCACCGCCACCACCTACGCGATCTTGCACTTTTGGTCGTCCTTATGGGTGCTATGCCGCTTGTGCGGCGGCAGAAAGTGCAAGATCGCGGGACGGGACGGCGTGATGGGCGGCGTGCCGGGCCGGTCCGGTGGCGGCCCCGTTGAAACGTCTCTGTGGGACTGCCGACGCGGCCGGCACGGGGACTCGCTGAACTGCGGGTCGTGCTGCACACTTGCGCCGTGGATGCTGGACAGGACGAGCGGCCCGGGGCCGCCGATGGCGGGCTGCGGTCCGCGGTGGTGGTCAATCCGGTGAAGGTCGACGACCTCGACGAGTTGCGTCGCACGGTCGACGAGGCGCTCGCCGCCGCCGGTTGGGCGGAGCCGTTGTGGTTCGAGACCACCGTCGAGGACCCGGGCCGTGGCCAGGCAGAGGAGGCCGTCAAGGCCGGCGTGGACGTGGTCCTCGCGTGCGGCGGCGACGGCACCGTGATGTCCTGCGTCAGCGCCCTGGTCGGCACCGACGTGGCGCTCGCCATCCTGCCCCAGGGCACCGGCAACCTGCTCGCCGCCAACCTCGGCCTCTCCAACGACCTCGCGGCCGGTCTGGCGGTGGCCGTCGAGCGCGGGCGCCGGCTGCTCGACGTCGGCCAGGTCGAGGAGCACCACTTCACCGTAATGGCCGGCATGGGCTTCGACGCCCAGATGCTCGCCGCGACCTCGGAGACCACCAAGAAGCGGATCGGCTGGCCCGCGTACGTCGTAGGCGCCGCCCGCCACCTGCGTGACCGGCCGATGAAGGTCTCCATCCGCATCGACGACCAGCAGCCCATGCGGCGCCGGGCCCGCTCGGTGCTGGTCGCCAACGTCGGCCGCCTCCAGGGCGGCGTGACCCTGCTGACCGAGGCCGAGCCGGACGACGGCTACCTGGACGTCGCCGTGCTCACCCCGCGCACCCTGCGGCACTGGCTCGCCCTCGGCTGGGCGGTCGCCCGCCGGCAGGGCCGGGTCCCGCGGATGGAGGTGTTCCGGGCCCGGCGCGTGGAGATCACCAGCAACCGCCCCCAACCCCGGGAGCTCGACGGCGACCTGATCGCGCCGGGCCGGGTCCTCAAGGCGGAGATCCGCCGGCGGGCGCTGTGGCTGTGCGTACCGCAGCCGGAGGCGGCTCCGGACCTGTCCGACGACGCGAAGGCGGCGGCCGAGCGGGGCGAGGAGCTGGTCGAGGAGGCGCGTCGTGAGTAGCACCCGGATCGTGCCCGAGACGCAGTTGATGGCCGACGAGGAGCTGTCCGCCGACGACGCCTGGCACACACTGCGCCGGCAGGGTGGCTGGCACCTGCTGCGGGACGCGTTCATCCGGTTCCGCTACGGCGACGGGTTCAGCCACTCCCGGGCGTTCGCGTTGCAGCTCTGCCTGGCCGTCGTGCCGTTCATGATCGCGCTCACCGGTCTGATCTCCGAGCTGGGCGTCGAGGAGGGCGGCGAGGTCGTCGCCGACACCGTCCTGGCGCTGTCCCCGGGGGCCAGCGACGAGGTGGTGGCCGAGCTGCTCGGCGAGGGGGAGCGCACCGAGGAGGCGGGCGAGCTGGCGCTCAGCCTCGGCCTGCTGACGGGTTTGGTCGCGCTGACCAGCACCATGGCGCAGATCGAGCGGGGCGCCAACCGGATCTACGGTGTCGAGCGGGACCGCCCGGCGCTGTGGAAGTACGTGCGCGCGGCGGTCCTCGCCCTCGTCGCCGGCCTGCCGGCGCTGGTCGGGTTTCTGATCCTGGTGGCCGGCGGGGCGATCGGCGACTCCGTGCAGCGGCACTACGCCTGGGGCGACGTGGCCAACGGCGTCTGGGACGTGGTCCGCTGGCCGTTGAGCCTCGGGCTGACCGTACTCGCCGTGGCGGTGTTGTTCCGGCACGCGCCCCGGCGTAACCAGCCGAGCCTCTCCTGGCTGTTCTTCGGCGCCGCCATCGCCACCGTGCTGTGGTGGTTGGCCAGCCTCCTGCTCGCCGCGTACGTGGTGTTGAGCGACGACTTCAACCAGACGTACGGGGCGCTGACCGGGATGATGGCCCTGCTGCTCTGGGCCAACCTCACCGGCATGGCGCTCTTCGGTGGGCTGGCCTTCGCCGCCCAACTGGAGGCGCTGCGGATCGGGGTGGACGAGCCGGCGCAGCCGGACCTGTGGGAGCCCGAGACCGATCGCGCGGAACTCCACGACACCGGCGAGATGACCTCCCTGTAGGGCCGCCCCGAACCGCCCCCGGTGTACGCAAAGCGCCGATCGGGTAAAGCGGCACGCCAGAGAGAGGGAGGCTGTCGTGGGCGCGGTCAAGGATGTGGTGCGGCGACCCCTGGGTCACTTCACCGAGCGGACGCTCGCCGGTCTGGCGATCGTGCTCGGTGGCGGGGTCGGCTTCGGGTTGCTGCTCGTGCTGGTCCGGGTGCGGTGGAGCCCGCTCTACGACGTCGACCACGGCGTGGCGCAGTGGCTGAACGACCAGGTGGCGCCGCACGGCCCGTTGGTGACGGTGCTCAACGCGCTGACCGACCTCGGTGGCCGGGCGGTCATCCTGTGGCTGGTGTCGGTGGCGGTGGTCGGCCTGCTGATCCGCCGGCAGGGCCGGCTCGCGGTGTTCCTCATCATCGCCGGGATCGGCGCGCTGATCCTCGACCCGGCGGTGAAGACGCTTGTCGACCGGCTCCGTCCGGAGGTGGAGGTGCCGATCGGCAGCTACGCCGGGCAGAGCTTCCCCAGCGGCCACGCGCTCGGGTCGTTCGTCGCGTACGGTGCGCTGCTGCTGGTCTTTCTCCCCGCCCTCCGGCCCCGCTGGCGCAAGCCGGCGATCGCGCTGGTCGGGCTGGTCGTCTTCCTGATCGGGATGACGCGCATCGCGCTGGGCGTGCACTTCGTCTCCGACGTGCTGGGCGCCTGGCTGCTGGGCGCCGCGTGGTTGGGCGTCACCGCGTACGCCTTCCGGCTGTGGCGGTTGGAGCGGGGGCGGCG
This sequence comes from Micromonospora sp. NPDC049799, assembly GCF_040656655.1. Classification (NCBI taxonomy): domain Bacteria; kingdom Bacillati; phylum Actinomycetota; class Actinomycetes; order Micromonosporales; family Micromonosporaceae; genus Micromonospora; species Micromonospora sp. NPDC049799. The sequence goes on along the minus strand of NZ_JBFAMU010000129.1, from coordinate 7,547 downwards.
GGTCCCGGCGCTGACCGAGGGCCTGGAGCCGGAGGCCGCGCACGACGTGTCGCCGGCGCCGGACGAGGCGCACCTGCTGCCGCACCCCCGGGCCGCGGTGTTCGAGCTGCTGGTCGGCTGGGTGCTGATCCTCGGCGCGCTGTACGGGTTCGGGCTGCTCGTCAGCTACCACGCCGGTGGCACCTTCTTCGCGACGCTGGACACCGACGTGCCGCGCTGGTTCGCCGAGCACCGCACCCCGGCGTGGGACGACTTCAGCTACTGGTGGAGCAAGGCCGGCGACACCCACGCCATCCTGCTCGTCTCGCTGGTCTTCTGCCCGCTGGTGCTGGCGGTGTGGCGGCGCTGGCGGCCGGTGCTGTTCGTGGCGTTGACCATGTTCGGCGAGCTGAGCCTCTTCCTCGCCTCGGCCGCCGCGGTGGACCGGCCCCGCCCGCCGGTGGGGAACCTGGACGGGCCGATGCCGACCTCGTCCTTCCCGTCCGGGCACATCGCCGCGACGCTGTGCCTGTGGACGGCGATCGCGCTGATCGTCTTCCCGCGTACCGACCGCTGGTGGCGGTGGATCTTCGTGGCCCTCGCGGTGATCATGCCGACCGGCGTGGCGATCTCCCGGATGTACCGGGGCATGCACCACCCGACCGACTTCATGGGCGCGATCATCCTCACCGCGCTGTGGGTGGGCCTGCTCTACTGGGTGGTCCGCCCCAACGAGGACCTGCGCGAGGGCAACCGGCCCAGCATCTCCTCCGAGGATGTGGACACCCTCGACGACGAGCTGGTCAAGGCCGGTCGGACGGACTGACCCGGCGATGCTGCGGGTGATGACCTGGAACATCCGGACCGGCGGCCGGGACTCGGGCGGCGTCGACCGCACCGACGCGATCGTCCGGGTCGTCACCGACCTGCGGCCCGACCTGCTCCTCCTGCAGGAACTGCGGGGCTTCGACCGACCAGACACGCTCGGCGGGTTCGCGGGCCGGGTGGGGATGCGACCCCACCTGGCCCGGGCGTGCTTCGGGCAGCCGGTCGCGGTGCTGGTCCGCCCGCCGCTGCGGGTGCTGGACGCCGGCCGGGTACGCCGTCCGTTCCACCACGCCGCCGCCCGCGTACGCGTGGCCACGTCGGCGGGGCCGATGACCGTGCTCGGCACCCACCTGTACCCGTACTCCGGGGGGCGGCGGCGGATGGAGGCCGACTGGCTGGCGACTGCCGTGCGCCGGAGCCCGGACTCCCTGGCCCTGCTCGGCGGCGACCTGAACACCCTGGACCCGACGGTCGACCATGCCGGGCGGCTGGCCACCATGCCGGTGCGGTACCGCCGCCGGCACCTGCGCCGCGACGGCCGTACGGTCGACACCCGGGCGGTGTCCCGCCTGCTCGCGGCGGGCCTGGTGGACCTCTGGGCCGCCCACGCCGGTGACGCGACCGAGGCCGAGGGTAGGACCGTGCCGACCCGGCACGGCGGGGTGGAGTTCGTCGGGGCGCGGCTGGACTACCTGCTCGCCACCCCGCCGGTCGTCCCGCTCACGCGGACGGTACGGGTGGTCCGCGGCGGCGACGCCGACCATGCCTCCGACCACTACCCGGTCGTCGCCGACCTGGACCTGGATCCGGCCTGAGCTCCGGCCTGGTGGCCGCCCGCTACGGTGTGCCGGTGATCGACTCGTCGGGGCCGGTGCGCCGCCCGGAACGTCCCGCCGACGCGCCGTGGCTCGTGGTCGCTGTCGTCCGGGGCGCCGCGCTGCTCGTGGTGCTGCCGGCCCGCGTGCTGTGGGAGCTGCTCGGGGCCGGCGTCCGGTGGACGGACCGCTGGCTGCTCACCCCGGTCGGTCGGTTCCTGGAGCGCTGGCTGCTGCGTCCCGTGGCCCGGCTGCTGCGGCACCTGCTGTGGGTGCCCCTGGTGTGGCTCGGCCGGGCGCTGGTCCGGCTGGCCCGGTGGCTCGTGTGGCTTCCGCTGGTGTGGCTGGCAAGGGGCCTGGCCTGGCTGGCGTACCACCTGTTCTGGCGCCCGGTGATCTGGCTCGGCCGGGTCCTCGCCCCGGTCTTTCGTCCCCTCCTCGCCGGCCTGATCGCCGTCCTCCGGTGGCTGGGGCGCGGCCTGCGGGGCATCGGAGCCGCGCTGTGGGCGGCGGTGCGCTGGGCGTGGTGGGCGGCCGGCCGTGTGCTGCTGTGGACCTACGTGGTGACACTGCGGCCGGTCGTCCTGGCCGTCGCATGGGTGTGGCGTACGACCGTCCGGCCGGTGGGGCGGGCGGTCGCCGCCGTCTGGGGCGCGACCGTGACCCCGGTGGTCCACTGGGTACAGGACACCGTCGTCGCCCCGACCCGGGCCGTGGTCCGCGACGTACTGGCCGCCCTCGGCCTGCGTCGCAGACCATGACGGTGGTCGGTGTCGCTCAGGTTGTGGAGCGGGTGCGGCCGGCAGCGGTCCTGGGGTGGGCGCCGTCAGTCACCGGGACGGCCCAGCCCGGGTCCCGGCCGCTGAGGGCCAACGCCTGCTCGAAGGTCCTGGCGTCACCGACGGGAGGCAGCGGGGCGGCATAGATGCCCATGCGGCGGCCCTGGTCGCCCATATCGGCGAGGAACCGGTAGGTCACCTCGGCGAGGTCGTCGTCGCATCGATACGTCTGCCCGGTGGCACGGGCCAGGTCCCAGCCGTGGATGGCCAGATCGCTGACGAGCATGGCGGCCACTGCCGGAGCCGGCATCCGCATGTCGCCCAGGGTCACCCCGCCCTCCCACGCGTCCCCCTCGACCCAGGCGGCGATCGCGGTGCTGCCCGCGTCGTCGAAGTGCGCGGCCCATCCGTCGTCGATCAGGGCGCGGTCCCACAGGTCACCGGGCACCGGCAGCCGGCGGCCGGCGAGCTGGAGCGCGTGAACGACCTGCAGGAGATGGTTCGTCAGCGCTCGCACGTCCCAGTCCCGGCAGGGTGTCGGTGCACCGAACTGATCCGGTTCGACGCCGCGCACCACCTTCGCCGTCTCGATGATTGCCTTGTTTAACACCGTGTGAAGTGGCATGAGCGCAGGCTAGGGCGACGTGGTCGCAGCGGTCTTGAACAAACGCGACCGGCCACGTCTGCGGTGCTAGCCTGCAGCCGTGCCGGCGATCCTCAACCCTGGCGCAGCGCAGCAGAAGTTTCGGTTCCGCGCCGTCGACGCCGTGCCCGCGTTACGGGCGTTCGTCGCTCACTACTGGGTCGTCACCTGGGACCTGCGCGGCCAGGATCCCTACGAGCAGCAGGTTCTGCCCTATCCGTCGGTCAACATGACCTTCAAGCCCGGCCGGTGTCGCATCGCCGGGGTGCCCCGCGGCCGTTTCCGGGAAGTGCTGTCCGACAGCGGCAGGGTCTTCGGAGTGCGGTTCCACCCCGGCGGATTCCACCCGTTCCTCAACCGGCCCGTCGCGTCGATCACCGATCGCTTCCTGGCTGTCGAGGCGGTCTTCGGTCCGCCCGGGCGCCGGCTCGCCGACGCGGTGCTCGCCGCCGACGACGAGACCGCCGTGGCATTGGCGGACGAGTTCCTCACCGTCAGGGCACCCGAGCAGCCTGACCCGGCCGCCCGGCTGGCTGCCGCCATCGTCGCGCGCACGGCCACCGACTCCGCCATCACCCGCGTCGACGACCTCGCCCGTGAGTTCGCCCTGAACGTTCGCCACCTGCAACGGCTGTTCACCACCTACGTCGGTGTCAGCCCGAAGTGGGTCATCCGCCGCCACCGTCTGCACGAGGTCGCCGCGCGTGCCGCCAGCGGCACGCCGGTCGACCTCGGTGCGCTCGCCGCCGACCTGGGCTACAGCGACCAGGCACACCTGACCCGTGACTTCACCAGCATGACGGGCACGTCCCCGGTCCGGTACATCAAGGCGCAGTGATGGCTACAGCACCAGGTTGAGCAGGACGGTCAGCACGATCGAGGCGACCACCGAGAACAGGATCATCAGTAGGCAGCCGAGGCCGCCGCCGGCCGGACGGATCTCCGTGTTGCCGATGCGCATGCGATCACCTGTTCGTCAGTGAGAGGGCGAGGAGCCGGCGGACCGCGTCGGCCACCGGGCCGGGCGCGGTGGTCAGGACGTTGTGCGCCGCCCTGGGCACGACCACGTCCCGTGCGTCGGGGACGAGCCGGGTGACCTGCGACCGCCAGCCGGGTGGCACCACGGGGTCCCGCGAGCCGGTCACCACCAGGGTGGGCGCGGTGATCCGTACCAGGTCCTCCTCGATGGAGTTGCGCACCGAGTAGGTCAGGGTCGCGTACACCCGCCAGGGGCGCGCGTCCCACACGTCGCGGAGCAGGATCGGTGCCTGCAGGGGCGCCTCGACCAGCGTGTCCACCAGCCAGCGGCCGAACTGCCCGCGCCGCGAGCGGGCCGCCGGGTCGCTGGTGGGCCCGGCCAGGCCCACCGCGCGGACCGCGGCGGGGTGCCGGGCGGCGGCCGCCGCCACGACCTCCGCGCCGAAGGAGTGGCCGACCAGGCAGGCCGGTGGGAGACGGTACGCGGACAGCCAGGCCGCCAGGTGGTCGGCGTGCCGCCGCACGTCGTACGCGGTGCCGGGCCGTTCGGTCAGCCCGAAGCCGGGCAGGTCGGGCACGTACACCGGGTGGGTGTCGCCGAGCGCCACGGCCAGCGGGGTGAGGTACCGGTGGGAGACCGCCAGCCCGTGCACCAGCACCACCGGCGGTGCTCCGGTGCCGGGGTCGGCGGTGCGCCGAGTGTGCGTCCGCAGCCCGTCCACCAGGTGCCACTCGCTGGTCAGCCCGGCGGCGGGCCGTGGTGCGGCCAGCGTGAGTCGCAGCTCGGCCGGTCCGAAGCGGCCGGCCGCGGTGGTGCGCGGCCGGCGCAGCAGGGACGGTCTCACAGCTCCCGCAGCCGCGGCAGCAGCTGCTCCTGTGCCCAGTCCAGGAACATCGGCTGGCTCTCCCCGCCGATCTGCAAGACCGCGACGTGGGTGAAGCCGGCGTCGACGAACTTCTTGACCGCCTCGACGTGCCGGTCCACGTCCGGCCCGCAGGAGATCCCCTGGGCGACGTCCTCCTCGCGGACGAACTGGGTCGCGGCGGCGAATGCGTCCGGCCCGGGAAGGTCGGCGTTGACCTTCCAGCCGAGGCCGAACCACCGGAACTGGTCGTGCGCGATCTTGCGGCACTCCGCCTCGTCCGGGCCGTAGCAGATGGCCACCTGACCGTAGCGGGGGCGACCCGAGCCGCCGGCCTCCTCGTACATCTCGATCAGGTGGGGCAGCGGGTCGGTGGCGACGATGCCGTCGGCGTACTCGGCGGCGAGGGTGGCCGACTGGCGGCCGGACGCGGCGATCGCCATCGGCACCGGGCGCTCCGGCCGGTCCCAGACGTACGCGTCGGGCACGTCGTAGTGGTTGCCGGAGAAGGTCAACGTCTCGCCGTTGAGCAGCGGGCGGATGATCTGGAGCGCCTCCTCGAACATCTCGTGCCGCTGCTCGACGTGCGGCCAGCCACCGACCACGTGCTCGTTGAGGTTCTCCCCGGCACCCAGCCCGAGGGTGAACCGGCCGTCGGACAGCACCCCGATGGTGCTCGCCTTCTGCGCCACCACCGCCGGGTGGTACCGCCGGATCGGGCAGGTCACGAACGACATCAGCTCCGCCCGGCTGGTCGCGTGGGCGACGGCGCCGAGCACCGACCAGGCGTACGGGGAGTGGCCCTGCGCGTCCAGCCAGGGGTAGTAGTGGTCGGACATGACGAGGTGGTCGAAGCCGGCGGCCTCGGCGCGCACCGCGTAGTCGACCAGCTCCTTTGGGCCGGCCTGCTCGCACATCAGGGTGTAGCCGACGTTGACCATGTCTCTCCCCTTCCGGGCCGGCGGATCGTCACCGGATACCCCGGTGGGCGTCGGCCAACCCTGACGTCCCGATCGACCACGCTTTCCTTAACCGGTTCATTGCGCCGGAGCACCCATCGCCCTACGCTGATTCCTGCGTCGCCGGGAGCCAGGTGGCGGCTGTCGGGCTGCAGCCGCCGCCGGTTGAGACGTCCCCACCCCGCCCTGGGCAGCGGGGGACCCTCGGTGAGGAAGACCATGAAGACACGACTTACCGCCGTCGCGGCGGCGCTGCTGGCGCTGCTCGTCGGCGTACTGGCGTTCGGGCAGCCCGCGCGGGCCGCCACCGGTTTCTCGGTGGCGAACGGCAAGCTCTACGACGCCAACGGCACGGAGTTCGTCATGCGTGGGGTCAACCACGCCCACACCTGGTACCCGCAGCAGACCAGTTCCTTCGCCAACGTCAAGGCGCTCGGCGCGAACACCGTACGGGTGGTGCTCGCGAGCGGGGACCGCTGGACCCGCAACAGCAACGCCGACGTCGCCAACGTCATCTCGCTGTGCAAGGCCAACCGGCTGATCTGCGTGCTGGAGGTCCACGACACCACCGGCTACGGCGAGCAGAGCGGCGCGGTCAGCCTGGACCGGGCGGTGGACTACTGGCTGAGCATCGCCGACGTCCTGGCCGGCCAGGAGAGGTACGTCATCGTCAACATCGGCAACGAGCCGTACGGCAACCAGAACTACGGCTCCTGGGCCACCGACACGTCCAACGCCATCAAGCGGCTGCGCAACGCCGGCCTGGACCACACGATCATGGTGGACGCGCCCAACTGGGGCCAGGACTGGTCCTTCACGATGCGCAACAACGCGTCGACGGTGTTCGCCGCCGACCCGGACCGCAACACCGTCTTCTCCATCCACATGTACGGCGTCTTCGACACCGCCGCGGAGATTAGCGACTACCTGGGCCGGTTCCGCAGCGCGGGCCTGCCCATCGTGGTCGGCGAGTTCGGCTTCGACCACTCCGACGGCAACCCGGACGAGGAGACGATCCTGTCGTACAGCCAGGCCAACGGGATCGGGTGGTTGGGCTGGTCGTGGAGCGGCAACGGCGGCGGTGTCGAGTACCTGGACATGGCCACCGCCTTCGACCCGGCCCGCCTGACCACCTGGGGTCAGCGTCTCTTCAACGGCGCCAACGGGATCCGGCAGACCGCGAAGGAGGCGACCGTCTTCGGCACCACCCCGCCGACCACGCCGCCGCCCACGACCCCGCCGCCGACCACCCCGCCGCCGACGACTCCGCCCCCCACCACGCCGCCGCCGAGCGCCGGCTGCACCGCCACGTACAGCGTGGTCAACTCCTGGCAGGGCGGCTTCCAGGGTGAGGTGAGGGTGACCGCCGGCTCCTCGGCGATCACCGGCTGGACGACCCGCTGGACGTTCGCCAACGGCCAGACGGTCAGCCAGTCCTGGAACGCCACGGTCAGCGCCTCCGGCTCGACGTACACCGCCCGCAACGTCGACTACAACGGCCGGCTGGGCGCGGGCGCCAGCACCAGCTTCGGCTTCATCGCCAGTTGGAACGGCACCAACGCCACGCCCGCGGTGAGTTGCACCGCGAGCTGAGGCCCGTCGTACCACCACCGGTGGCCGGGTCCGCGCGGACCCGGCCACCGCCGCGGGCGGGGGACACCAAGTACCTGCACCGGGGCCCCCGCCCGCCAAGGGCGTGCACC
>NZ_JBFAMU010000128.1:0-11677 GCF_040656655.1 Micromonospora sp. NPDC049799 | reverse complement strand
CCCACGGCAGCGCGGGCCCGAGCAGCAGGCTGCCCCGGCCGCGTTCCCGCAGCGCGGCGGCGAGAGCGTGCAGGCCGAGGCAGTGCGTCTCGTGCTCGGCACCGGCGAGCAGGACACCGTCGGCGGGCAGCGGCCGGACCGGCTCACGCAGGTGCACGTCGAGGCCCACGCGTACGCCCTCGGAGAGCGCGTGTTCGACGGCGATCTCGGTGGCGGTGTGGCCCGGCAGGGCGGCCAGCATCGGGATGCAGACCCGTTCCCACAGCGCGGGTGCACCCCACTGGCCGGCGAAGTCGACGATCAGCGCGGCGACCCGGTTGCCGTCCAGGTCCTCCGCGGCGAGCGAGAGGCGCTTGCGCGCGACCTCGACGGCGTCGGCCGAAACCCCTTCTGTCAACACCAGACGTACCCCCGGGTAGACGATCACTACCAGGGGGTTCGCCGGAAGGGCGCGCTACGGATGCGCCCCGCTTGGGATTACCTGCGGCGGGATGTCCACCAGCGCAGCGCGAGGGCGGACGCGGTGCCCCAGATGCCGCGCCGGAAGAGCAACACGACGAGGACGAAGATGCTGCCGGTGACCAGGCCGATCGTCTCGAAGCCGGAGAACGACAGCCAGTCCTCCAGCCGGACCACGATGCCGGCGCCGAGCACTCCGCCCCAGAGCGTGCCGATGCCGCCGAGGACCACCACGATGACCGCCTTGCCGGAGGTGGTCCAGTGCAGGACCTCCAGCGAGACGAAGCGGTGGCCGACCGCGAACAGGCCGCCGCCGAGCCCGGCGATGAAGCCGGAGAGCACGAACACGGTCAGCTTGTAGCGGTGCACCGGGTAGCCCAGCGCCCGCGCCCGGGCCGGGTTGTCCCGGATGCCGACCAGCACCCGCCCGAAGGGTGAGTGCACGACCCGCCACGCCCCGGCGAGGCCGAGCAGCACGATCGGCAGAATCGCGTAGTAGAAGTAGTAGTCGTCGGTCAGGTCCATACCGAAGAACGACCGGGGTACGCCCTGCAGGCCGTTCTCGCCCTGCGTGACCGACCGCCACTCGTTGGCGATGTAGTAGACCATCTGCGCGAAGGCCAGCGTGACCATCGCGAAGTAGATGCCGGTCCGCTTCACCGCGAGGTACCCGATCGGTACCGCGAGCACGGCCGCCGCGAGGGCGCCGGCCAGCACGGCCAGCGGGAAGGGCAGGCCGACGTGGATGGCCACCAGCCCGGTGACGTACGCCGACGCGCCCCAGAACGCCGCGTGCCCGAAGGACATCAGCCCGGTGAAGCCGAGCAGCAGGTCCACCGCGACGGCGAACAGCGCCCAGCAGAGGATGTCCACGGCGACCGCAGGGTACAACCCGTTGGGCAGCCAGAGCGCGACCACCAGCCCGAGGGCGAGCAGCGCGTACCGGACCCAACCGGGTGCCCGGGCCACGGTGACCAGGCCGGAGCGCGCCGGGCGGGCCGCCTCGGCCTCGGTGTCCACGGTGCTCGTCATGCCGGTGCCTCCTCACGGCCGAACAGCCCGGCCGGCCGCCAGAGCAGCACGACGGCCATCACGATGAAGACGATCGTCTGAGAGATGATCGGGAAGTCCGAGAGGTACGCCTCTCCCCACGCCTGCACCAGGCCGATGCCGAAGCCGGCGGCGACCGAGCCGAAGATCGAACCCAGCCCGCCGATCACGACGACGGCGAAGACCACGATGATCAGGTCGGCGCCCATCAGCGGGTTCACGGCCCGCATCGGCGCGGCCAGCACGCCGGCCAGCCCGGCCAGGCCGATGCCGAAGCCGAACACCGGGGTGACCCAACGGCCGACGTCGATGCCGAAGGCCCGGGTCAGCTCGGGCCGCTCGGTGGACGCGCGGACCACCATGCCGACCCTCGTGCGGGTGAGCACCCACCACACGCCGACGCAGACGGCCACCGCGAAGCCGAGGATGAACACCCGGTACGTCGGGAAGTCGAAGAGCCCGAAGTCCACCGACCCGCTGAGCGCGGACGGGGTCTCGTACGGGCTGGACTGCACGCCGTACCGGAGCTTCACCAGGTCCTGGAGGATCAGCGTGAGGCCGAAGGTGAGCAGGAAGTTGTAGAGCGGGTCGAGCCGGGTGAGCCGGTGGATGAAGGCCCGCTCCAGCGCCATGCCGAGCAGGGCCAGCCCCACCGGCATGATCACCAGGGCCGCCCAGAACGGCACCCCCGCCTCGGTGAGCAGGACGTACGCGCCGAACGCGCCGAACATGTAGAACGCGCCGTGGGCGAAGTTGACCACCCGCAGCATGCCGAAGATGACCGCGAGCCCGAGGGCGAGCAGGGCGTAGAACGCCCCGCTCACCAACCCGTTGAACGTGTTCTGGAGAAAACCGGTCACAGCTTGCAGTCCGGGGACGGGGTGCGGAACGCCTCCGCGGCCGGGATGGTCTTCAGGACCTTCACGTAGTCCCACGGCTCGGTGACCTCGGACTGCGGCTTCACCTGCGCGAGGTACGCGTCGTGGATCACCCGATGGTCCTCGGCGCGGATCTTGCCGTTGCGCAGGAAGACGTCGTTGACCTCCTTGCCCTCCAGCTCCTTGACCACCGTGTCGGCGTCGTCGGTGCCGGCGGCCTGCACGGCCTCCAGGTACTGCATCGCCGCGGAGTAGTTGGCCGCGTGCGCGAACGACGGCCGGGTGCCGGTCTCCTTCTGGAACCGGTCGGCGAACTCACGGTTCTGCTGGTCGAAGTTCCAGTACCAGGCGTCGGTGTAGGTGGTGCCGGCCAGCGCCGCCGGGGTGAGCGAGTGGATGTCGGTGATGAACATCAGGCCGACCGCCAGCCCGACGCCCTTCTCCCGCAGCTTGAACTCGTTGTACTGCTTGACCACGTTGACCAGCTCGGCGCCGGCCTGCATGACGCCGAGGACGTCCGGCTTCGGGTTCAGCGTCGGCGCCTTGAGCAGGAAGGTGGAGAAGTCGCCGCTGGTGTTCGGGAACGGCGTCCCGTCCTTGCCGACGATCTTGCCGCCGGCGGCCGTGATGGCGGTGGAGAAGTTCTTCTCCATGTCCTGACCGAAGGCGTAGTTCGGGTAGAGGATGTACCAGTTCTTGCCGACCTGCTCGGTCGTGGTCTTTCCGGTGCCGTTGGCCAGCATGTACGTGTCGTACGCGTAGTGGAACGTGTACTTGTTGCAGCTCTTGCCGGTCAGGTCGGTGGTGGCGGCGCCGATGTTGAAGTAGAGCTTCTTCTTCTCCTTCGCCATGTCCGCGACCTTGAGCGCGGCCGAGGAGGTCGGCACGTCGAGGAGAAGGTCGACGTTCTTGCGGTCGTACATCTCCTGGGCCTTGCTGTTGGCCACGTCCGGCTTGTTCTGGTGGTCGGCGGTCTCCACCGTGATCTTGCTGGTCACCGCCTTGTCGCCGTGCTTCGCCTTGAAGTCGGCGATGGCCATCTCGACGGCCTTGACCGAGTTCTTCCCCGACAGCTCGGAGTAGGCGCCGGACTGGTCGTTGAGGACGCCCAGCACGATCGAGTCGCCGGTCAGCTTCCCGTCGCCGCCCGCCTGGGGACCACCGCCGCCGCAGCCGGCGACCAGAACCATCGCGGCCGCCGACGCGGCTGCCACACCCACCGTCCTACGCATGCTCATCCCTTTCGTCCGCGCGCCGCGCGGGGTTCAGTCGTCAGAAAAATTCAGATGCCGAGGTACGACAGCAGCTCGCGCTCCCGCGACCGCACCTCGGAGTTGTCCATCGCCTCCGCGATGCGTCCCTCGGCCAGCAGGTAGTGCCGGTCGGCGACGCCGGTGGCGAAGTGCAGGTTCTGCTCGACCAGCAGCACGGTCACGCCGTGCCGCTTGGCCTCGCGCAGGAGTTCGCCGACCTGCTGCACGAGCAGCGGCGAGAGCCCCTCGGTCGGTTCGTCGCAGAGCAGCAGCCGGGCGCCCATCCGGAGCACCCGAGCCAGCGCGAGCATCTGCTGCTCGCCGCCGGAGAGCATGGTGGCGGCCGAGTCGCGCCGCTCGTAGAGGGCGGGGAACGCCTCGTACACCCGCTCCAGCGACCACGGGTCCGGCCCGACGGTCGGCGGGAGGGTGAGGTTCTCGGTCACGCTGAGCGTGGCGTAGCTGCCCCGGTCGTCGGGCACCCAGCCGAGCCCGAGGCGGGCCCGCCGGTGCGCGGGCAGCTTCCCGATGTCCCGCCCGTCCAGCTCCACGGTGCCGCGCTGTCCGGCGTGCAGCCCCATCACGCAGCGCAGCAGGGTGGACTTGCCGGCGCCGTTGCGGCCGACGAGGGTCACCACCTCCCCCGCACCGACGTCGAGGCTGACCTCCCGCAGCACCTGCGCCTCGCCGTACCAGGCGGACAGGTTCTCAATGCGCAGCATCAGCGGCTCCCAGGTAGGCGGTGATCACGCGCTCGTCGGCGCGAACCTGCTCGTACGGGCCCTCGACGAGGACCTTGCCGGCCTGCAGCACGGTGACGGTGTCGGCGAGGCGGCCGACCACGCTCATGTTGTGCTCCACCATGACCACGGTCCGGCCCTGTCGGACCCGGGCGACCAGCTCGACGGTCCGGTCGACGTCCTCCAGGCCCATCCCGGCGGTGGGCTCGTCGAGCAGCAGCACCTTCGGGTCCAGGGCGAGGGCAATGGCCAGCTCCAGGGCCCGCTTACGCCCGTACGCGAGCGCCTCGGACGGCGCCTCGGCCAGCTCGCCGAGCCCCACCATGTCGAGCAGTTCGCCCGCCCGGTCGGTGTAGCGGCGCATCAGCTTCGCCGAGCGCCAGAACTGCCAACCCAGGCCACTCGGGCTGGCCAGCGCCAGTTCCACGTGCTCCCGGGCACTCAGCTGGGGGAAGAGGCTGGTGATCTGGAAGGAGCGGGCCACACCCAGTCGGGCGATCTGCTCCGGCGGCAGCCCGGTGATGTCCCGCCCGTCCAGCTCGATGCGCCCGCCGCTGGGCGCCAGGAACCCGGTGAGCAGGTTGAACAGGGTCGTCTTGCCGGCACCGTTGGGGCCGACCAGCGCGTGCACGCTGTCCGGTGCGACGTCGAGGTCGACACCGTCGACCGCCCGGAAGCCCCGGAAGTCGCGGGTCAGCCCGCGAGCCGACAGGAGCGCTTGCCCGGTCATGGCCACATCCTCCGCAGGTCTGGCGCGACGTCCGGTCGGTGACCGCGGTCACAGGGCCGTCGCGTGCAGGAAACCTACGGCTGGACTTCACGGGCGAGCTATGTCGACGGCACCCATATTCCGGGGGTCCGGACCGTGCGGAACGGCTATCCACGGACGGCGAGCGCCCACCAGGGACATCGACGGCACTGACTACCCGCGGACCCGGTGGGACGACCATGTGGCCGCCCCACGGCCGACGGCCGACGAGGTGCGCGGCTCAGGAGGTCAGCGCGTCGAGGGCCAGGTCGACGTCGGCCTCGGTGGAGTAGAGGTGGAACGAGGCGCGGACCCGGCCCGCGCGCACGGCGGCGCGGACTCCGGCCCGTTCCAGCCGCTCCTGCGCGCCGGGCACCTCCACCGTGACGATGGCGCTGTCACCCGGTGGCCGGCCCAGGCCGGCCAGGAACCGGTTGGCCAGCGCCACGTCGTGGGCGTGGACGGCGGGCACCCCGATGTCGGCGAGCAGTTCCAGGGCGGGGGCCGCGCCCACGTAGCTGAACCAGGCCGGCGAGATGTCGAACCGCCGGGCGTCGTCGGCCAGCCGCAGCGGCGGGCCGTAGTAGGAGGCGTGCGGGTCGACGCCCGCGTACCAGTTGGCGGCGTCCGGGCGCAGCCGGTCGCGCAGCGCCGGGGCCAGATAGGCGAACGAGGCGCCGCGCGGCGCCATCAACCACTTGTACGCCCCGACCACGACCACGTCCGCCCGCGTCCCGTCGAAGGGCAGCCAGCCGCAGGCCTGGGTGGCATCCACCGCCACGAGGGCGCCGTGGGCCCGGGCCGCCACGACGATCTCGTCGTACGCGGCCACCGTCCCGTCGGCGGACTGCACCAGACTGAACGCGACCAGGTCGGTGTCGCCGTCGATCGCGTCCGCCAGCTTCTCCAGCGGCACGGTGCGCACCCGCACGCCGCGCGGCTCCTGCACCAGCCAGGGGAAGAGGTTGGAGGTGAACTCGACGTCGGGGACCACCACCGTGGCGCCGGCCGGGAGGGAGGCGGCGACCGGGGCGAGCAGCTGCGAGGCGGTGGCACCGATCGTCACGTCGGCGACCGGAACACCGGCCAGCCGGGCGAACGCCTCCCGGGACCGCCGGGTCGCCCCGTCCCAGCTCTCCCAGGACGTCCGCCCGACCCGCCAGTCGGCCAGTGCGCTCTGCAGGGCGTTCCACGCCGGCTCGGGCGGCAGCCCGTAGGAGGCGGTGTTCAACCAGCCCGGCTGGGGCTGCCACAGCTTCTGCGCCTGTTCCAGGTCCATGCCGCCGACGCTAACCGCACTGGTCAGCGCAGGGGACAACCAATCGGGCGGCGGCGGCCTGCGGTCATCGCCGTACGGTGTCGAGCTGCCCCACAGGTGGGGCGGTCAGCTGACGTTGGCGGGGCCGAGGACGCTCTTCAGGTCGCCCATGAGGGCCGTGGTGGCGGCCACCCGGAACGGGCCGAGCCGCAGCGTGGTCACCTTGCCGCCGTTGAGCAGCTTGACGTGCACCTCGGTGTCACCGGGGTGCAGCACCAGAGTTTCCTTGAGGCGTTCCACCAGCGGTGGCGTGCAGCGGTGCACCGGGATGGTCAACGTGATCGGTTTGGTGCCCGGGTTGCTGCTGACGTCCGGCATCGACATGTCCATCGCCATGACGCGCGGTGTGTCGTCGCGCCGGTCGACCCGGCCCTTGACCACCACGATGGCGTCCTCGGCGATGTACTGCCCGATCACCTCGTACGTGTTGGGGAAGAACAGCGTCTCGACGCCGCCGGCCAGGTCCTCCAGGGTGGCCGACGCCCACGCCCGGCCCTGCTTGGTGACCCGGCGCTGCACGCCGGAGAGGATGCCGGCGAGGGTGACCACCGCCCCGTCCGGGACGGTGCCCTCCTCGGAGAGCGCGGCGATGGTGCAGTCGGCGGCCGCCCCGAGCACGTGCTCCAGGCCGAACAACGGGTGGTCGGAGACGTAGAGGCCGAGCATCTCGCGTTCGAAGGCGAGCTTGTCGCGCTTGTCCCACTCCCCCTCGCCGATGACCGGCATGACCGTGGTGCTGCCGCCGGTCTCCGCCTCGCCGAAGCCGGCGCCGAAGAGGTCGTACTGGCCGACGGCCTCCTTGCGCTTGACGTCGGCGTACGCGTCGATGGCGTCGGCGTGCACGGTGAGCAGGCCCTTGCGGCTGTGCTGGAGCGAGTCGAACGCCCCGGCCTTGATGAGCGATTCGATGGTCTTCTTGTTGCAGACCACCGCGTCCACCTTGGACAGGAAGTCGTAGAAGTCGGTGTAGTCGCCCTTCTCCTCGCGGCACCGCATGATCGCGGTGACCACGTTGGCGCCGACGTTGCGGATGGCGCCCAGCCCGAAGCGGATCTCCCGGCCGACCGGGGTGAACGGCCCGGCGGAGGTGTTCACGTCGGGCGGCAGGACCTGGATGCCCATCCGCCGGCACTCCGACAGGTAGAGCGCCATCTTGTCCTTGTCGTCGCCGACGGAGGTGAGCAGCGCCGCCATGTACTCGGCCGGGTAGTGCGCCTTCAGGTACGCCGTCCAGTACGACACGAGGCCGTACGCGGCCGAGTGCGCCTTGTTGAAGGCGTACCCGGCGAAGGGCACCAGGACGTCCCACACCGCCTGGATCGCCGCGTCGGAGTAGCCGCGCTCGCGGCAGCCGTCCCGGAACGGGATGAACTCCTTGTCGAGGATCTCCTTCTTCTTCTTGCCCATCGCCCGGCGCAGCAGGTCCGCCTGGCCGAGGGTGTAGCCGGCGAGGATCTGCGCGGCGCGCTGCACCTGCTCCTGGTAGACGATCAGGCCGTGGGTGGGGGCCAGGATCTCCCGCAGCGGCTCCTCCAACTCCGGATGGATCGGGGTGATCTCCTGGAGGCCGTTCTTGCGCAGCGCGTAGTTGGTGTGCGAGTCGACGCCCATCGGGCCGGGCCGGTACAGGGCCAGGACGGCGGAGATGTCCTCGAAGTTGTCCGGTTTCATCAGCCGCAGCAGCGAACGCATCGGCCCGCCGTCGAGCTGGAACACACCGAGGGTGTCGCCCCGGGCCAACAGGTCGTAGGCCGCCTTGTCGTCCAGCGACAGGGCCAGCAGGTCGAGGTCCTTGCCGTGGTTGAGCTGGATGTTCTTGACCGCGTCGTCGATGATCGTCAGGTTGCGCAGGCCGAGGAAGTCCATCTTCAACAGCCCGAGCGACTCGCACGTCGGGTAGTCGAACTGGGTGATGATCACCCCGTCGGAGTCGCGGCGCATCAGCGGGATGTGCTCGATGATCGGCTCGGCGGACATGATGACGCCGGCGGCGTGCACGCCGGTCTGCCGGATCAGGCCCTCGATGCCCTTGGCGGTGTCGATCACCTTGCGCACGTCGGGGTCGGACTCGTACAGGCCACGGATCTCGCCGGCCTCCGCGTACCGGGGGTGCTTGGGGTCGAAGATGCCGGTGAGCGGGATGTCCTTGCCCATCACCGCCGGGGGCATCGCCTTGGTGATCCGGTCGCCGACCGCGTACGGGTAGCCGAGGACCCGGGCCGAGTCCTTGATCGCGGCCTTCGCCTTGATCGTGCCGAAGGTGGCGATCTGGGCGACCTTGTCCTCGCCCCACTTGTCGGTGACGTACTTGATGACCTCGCCGCGCCGACGCTCGTCGAAGTCGATGTCGACGTCGGGCATGGAGACGCGCTCGGGGTTGAGGAACCGCTCGAAGATGAGCCCGTGCGGGATCGGGTCCAGGTCGGTGATGCCCAGGGCGTACGCGACGAGCGAGCCGGCGGCCGAGCCACGGCCCGGACCCACCGCGATGCCCTGGTTCTTCGCCCACTGGATGAAGTCGGCGACCACGAGGAAGTACGACGGGAAGCCCATCTGGATGATGACACCCAGCTCGTACTCGGCCTGGACGACGTGGCCCTCGGGGACGCCACCGGGGAACCGGCGGGCCAGGCCCTTGAAGGTTTCCTTGCGGAACCAGGACTCCTCGGTCTCCCCGTCGGGCACCGGGAAGCGCGGCATCAGGTTGTGGAACTCGAACATCCCGGCCGGGTCGACCCGCTCGGCGACCAGCAGGGTGTTGCGGCAGCCCTCCAGCCAGACGTCGGAGCCGTCCACGGCGCGCATCTCGTCGGCGGACTTGATGTAGTAGCCGCTGCCGCCGAACTTGAACCGGTTCGGGTCGGCGACGTTGCTGCCGGTCTGCACGCACAGCAGCACGTCGTGCGCCTCGGCCTGCGCCTCGTGGGTGTAGTGCGAGTCGTTGGTGACCACCGGCGGGATGCCGAGCTTGCGGCCGATCTCCAGCAACCCGTCGCGGACCCGCTTCTCGATGTCGAGGCCGTGGTCCATCAGCTCCAGGAAGTAGTTCTCCCGGCCGAAGATCTCCTGGTACTTCGCCGCGGCCTCCAGCGCCTGCGCGTCCTGGCCCAGCCGCAGCCGGGTCTGCACCTCACCGGAGGGGCAGCCGGTGGTGGCCATCAGGCCGTCGGAGTACTCCGCGAGCAGCTCGGTGTCCATCCGTGGCCACTTGACGAAGTAGCCGTCGGTGTACGCCTTGGAGGTGAGGGTGAACAGGTTGTGCAGGCCGGTCTTGTTGCGCGCCCAGATCGTCTTGTGGGTGTAGCCGCCGCTGCCGGAGACGTCGTCGCTCTTCTGCTCCGGCCGACCCCAGCGCACCCGAGACTTGTGGAACCGCGACTCCGGCGCCACGTACGCCTCGATGCCGAGGATCGGGGTGACCCCGGCGGCCATGGCCTGCTTGTAGAAGTCGTTCGCGCCGTGCATGTTGCCGTGGTCGGTCATCGCCACCGCCGGCATCCCCTGCCGCTCGACCTCGGCGAAGAGGTCCTTGAGGCGGGCCGCGCCGTCGAGCATCGAGTACTCCGTGTGCACGTGCAGATGCGCGAACGAATCGCCCATGCGTGGCCCCCCCGGGTCGGATCATGGGATGGTCGAGGTCGGTCGGCCTACCCTATCCCCGCCCTCGGCGGCGCCTCCAGCAGCCGCGCGGACGACCCGCGACGGGTGGTGTGGATCTCCCCCGGCCGGCGCCCGGTGCCGGCGGCCGGCAGTCGGCTGCCGGACTCGCCCGCCGCGTCGGGGCGTCGGCGACCGTAGCCTGGAGCCAGGGAGAACCGGCGAGCATGGGACGACCCTGATGCCCCTTCCGGACGGTACCGACGAGCTGGCCCGCTCCGCCTCCGGCGGCGACGCCGCCGCGCTCGACGCACTGCTGGTCGCGGTGCGGCCGGAGGTGCTGCGGCTCTGCGCCCGCCTGCTGCCGCACCGCGAGGACGCCGAGGAGGCGTGCCAGGACGCGCTGCTCGCGCTGTCGGTGGGGATCAGCCGGTTCGAGGGCCGGTCGTCGTTCCACACCTGGCTCTACCGGCTCACCGCGAACCGCGCCCGGTCGACCTACCGGGTACTGCGCCGGCGCTGGCTGGTGGAGGCCCACGGCGTGCCGCTGCCCGAGATGCCCGACCCACGGCGCACCAGCGTCATCGCCGGCACCCGGCTCGACCTGCTCGACGCGCTCGACGCGGTCCGGCCCGACCTCGCCGAGGTGGTCACCCTGCGTGACGTGCTCGGGCTGGGCTACCGCGAGATCGCCGCCCTGGTCGGCGTGCCCGAGGGGACCGTGAAGTCCCGGATCCACCAGGCCCGCCAGCAGGTCCGGCAGCGGATGTCCGATGGCTGAGCCCAGGCGGGCGACCATGTGGTCGGCTGCCGCCCTCGTCGCCCTGCTGACCGGAGCCGCGGCCTGCGGCGAGACCCCCGTCGCGCCGCTGCCGGTCCAGCCGCCGGCGCTGTCCACCACCACGCCCGACCGTTCCGGGACACCCGCCACGGCCCCCGCGCCGACCCGGCCCTCGCCGTCGACGACCAGGTCCACGGCGGCGACGACGGGCGCGACGACGGTCCGGCCATCCCCGCCGCGCGGTCCCACCCCGACCCTAAGCAGGAGTACGCCACCACCGGCGCCGACCACGCTGCCGGACGCCTGCCTCGGCGCGGTCCGCTACGACCTGGTTCTCGCCGAGACGGAACTGGCGCTGGTGCGCTCGCTGTGTTTCGCCACCGGTGGGGTGCTGCGCATCAGGGGCATCGGGCCGGGCGAGGTCACCGTGGACCGCGAGGACCTGGTGTCCCGCAGCTACGAGGCCGGGGTGGTGGACATCCGTTTCGTCCGCGTGGGCACCGTGGTCGTGACGATCCCGCAGAACGGCACGGCGTACCCGATCACGGTGGTGGTGGTGGTGTGACCACCTGACCTAGCGGGCCCGCACCCCCGCGAGCAGCCCGTCGACGAAGTCGACGTCGCCGCCCGGCGGGGGCACCACCTGCACGTAGAGCAGGCCGGCGGGGTCGGCCACGCGCCCGACCGCCTCGACGATCACCGGTCGCCCGTCCGGGCAGGAGAACCGGGCCACCACCCAGTCGACGTCGCCCCGCCGGGTACGCCGCACCGGCGCGGCGACGCAGTCGGCGTGCGGGCGCTCGGCGAGGAACGCCTCCGGGGTGGCACGCCGGGCCGTACGGGCGGAGAGGCC
>NZ_JBFAMU010000127.1:0-11686 GCF_040656655.1 Micromonospora sp. NPDC049799 | reverse complement strand
GGCGGGCCGCGGTCGGTTGCGGCGCAGCCCGGCGGTGAACGCCACGAACGCGCTCAGCGCGATGGACGCCGCCACCATCCGACCCAGCGCCATGGCGCCGGGGGAGTAGTCGTGGCCGGCGAAGCGGATGCCGACGAACGCCGACGCCCACAGGAGCACGGTGGTCCCGGCGGCGGCGACAGTCGGCCACGACCGGGTGTACGGCCTGGGGGCGCGGTCGCTCCCGGTGTCATGCGGCCGGCTCGGGGCGGCGGTGAGCAGCGCAGGCGTCATGGGAAGATTCTCGTGCGCCCGACTGTTCAGCACCAGCGATTGTTTCTTCACCACGATTCAGTCCGGCTTTATAGTTGGGCATGCTCGACGTCCACCGCCTCCGGATCTTCCGCTCCGTCGTCGCGTCCGGGTCCGTGCAGGCCGCCGCCGCCAACCTCGGCTACACCCCGTCCGCCGTCAGCCAGCACCTCACCGCACTCCAGCGCGAGACGGGCCTCACCCTGCTCGCCCGAGCGGGGCGGGGCCTGCGACCCACCGCCGCCGGGCACGCCCTCGCCGCCGAAGCGGACCGGGTACTCGCCCGGCTCGGAGCGGCCGAGTCGCTGATCGCGGACCTGCGCACCGGCCGCACCGGCGCACTGTCCATCGCGTACTTCGCGTCGGTGGGCGCCGCGTGGATGCCGCTCGTGGTGCGGCGCATCCTCACCGAACTCCCCGGAGTGCGGCTCGACCTGGAACTGCGCGAGCACATCCCGGACAGCCGGGAGGAACGCGCCGACGTGCAGGTGGTCGTGGCCGGTGCCGGCTTCGAGCCCGGTTCGGGCTTCACCGCCCACCACCTCCTCGACGACCCGTACGTGGCCGTGCTGCCCGCCGGGCACCGCCTCGCCGGGCATGAGGAGGTGGACCTCGTCGACCTCGCCGACGAGCGCTGGGTCGACAACGACTTCGCCCGTGGCTGGTGCCGTGCCAACCTCCTCGAGGCCTGCACCGCCGCCGGCTTCAGCCCGGCCTTCCGGGTCGAGGCGCACGACTATCCGACGGCGCTCGCCTTCGTCGCCGCCGGCATCGGTCTCACGGTGCTCCCCGCGATCGCCGCGGCCCACCTGCCCGACGGCGTGACCCCGGTCCGGGTGGTCCGCCCGACGCCGATCCGGTCGATCCACGTGGTGGTGCACGACGCGGTGGAGCACACACCGGCGGCGCGGACCGCGGTCGCCGCGCTGCGGGAGGCTGCCGCTTCCGCGTGATGCGCGCTGAGCGTGGTGGCCGCGGACAGTCGATGGAAAAGGGAGTGGCTACTCCCTGCCACTTCTAACGTATAGCGCACCGGGGGGCTTGCCGCAAGACCGGGTTGGTGCCGCAGAATTCACCGGCCAAGCCCCGTCACCTGCGGAAACGCAAGCCACGACCTGCGTGTGCGCAGAGGCCGTGCTGGGCGCAACGGCGGCAGGAACGACCTCAGAACGGAATTGATGAATTGCATTCCCGTGCGTTCGACCTTCCCGAGCACCTCTCTCCCAAGGCCGACCCGACGCTGATCGACCGCGACGAGCGGCACTTCACGGCCATGGCCGAGAGCCTCCAGGAGCTGCACGACGACCTGTCCGGCCGCCTGGATGCCGCGCGCCGGGCGCCCGGTGGCAAGGGCCGGCAGGCGGTGGACCGGGACATGGAGGTCCGCCGGCTGACCGCCCGCCTGCGTGCCCTGAGTCGCTTCGGCCTGGACCTGTGCATCGGGCGCATGGTCAGCGCCGACAACCCCGAGCCCGTGTACGTCGGACGACGGGGCCTCACCGACGGCGCGGGTCGTCGACTGCTGCTCGACTGGCGTTCCCCCGCCGCCGAGCCGTTCTTCGGCGCCACCCACGGCAACCCGATGGGCCTGGCGAGTCGCCGCAGGTATCGCTGGACCCGCGGCTGGATCACCGACTACTGGGACGAGGTGTTCACCCCCGACGGTCTGGAGGGGCACGCCGCCCTCGACGACCAGTCCGCCTTCATCGCCAGCCTGGGCAGCAGCCGATCGACCCGGATGCGTGACGTGCTCGGCACCATCCAGGCCGACCAGGACGCCATCATCCGAGCGGGATCCCGCGGCGCTCTCGTCGTCGACGGCGGTCCGGGCACCGGCAAGACGGTCGTCGCGCTGCACCGCACCGCCTACCTCCTCTACGCCGACCCGCGACTGGGCCACCGCCGGGGCGGGGTGCTGTTCGTCGGGCCGCACCAGCCCTACCTGGCCTACGTCGCCGACGTCCTGCCCAGCCTGGGTGAGGAGGACGTGCAGATCTGCACCCTGCGGGACCTCGTCCCCGAGGGTGCCGCGGCGACCGTCGAGACCGACTCGGACGTGGCCCGGCTGAAGTCGTCCGCGGACCTGGTGAGGGCGATCGAGGCGGCCGTCCGGTTCTACGAGGAGCCGCCGGACAAGGGGATGACGGTCACGACCGACGACGCCGACATCCGGCTGAGCGCTGAGGACTGGGCCCAGGCGTTCGAGGCGGTGGGGCCCGGCACCCCGCACAACGAGGCGCGGGACGAGATCTGGGAGGAGCTGCTCACGATCCTGCTGGACAGGTACGACGGTGACGAGCCGGACGACCTGGTCCGCGCATCGCTGCTGCGGAACACCGACCTGCGCACGGCGTTCCACCGCGCGTGGCCGCTGCTCGACGCGGCGGACCTCGTCGGCGACCTGTGGTCGGTGCCCGCGTACCTGCGGAGGTGTGCTCCCTGGCTCAGCCCCGACGAGGTCCGCAAGCTCCAGCGCGGCGACGCCCGGGCCTGGACGGTGTCCGACCTGCCCCTCCTGGACGCGGCACGGCAGCGGCTCGGCGACGCGGAGGCGTCCCGGCGCAACCGCCGGAACGACGCCGCTGTCGCCGTCGAACGGGAGCGCCGCGCCACGGTGATCGACGAGCTGATCGAGGCCCACGCCTATGACGACGGTGAGGGTGTGTTGTCGAGCCTGCGCCAACTGGACCTCCAGGACGCCCTGGTCGACGAGTCCGCGCTGGCCAGCGCCGACCCGGACCTGCTCGCCGGCCCGTTCGCGCACATCGTCGTTGACGAGGCGCAGGAGCTGACCGACGCGGAGTGGCAGATGTTGCTGCTCCGCTGCCCGTCCCGAAGCTTCACCGTCGTCGGGGACCGTGCCCAGGCCCGCCACGGGTTCACCGAGTCGTGGCAGGAACGGCTGAGGCGGATCGGGCTCGACCGGGTCACCCTGGCCGCCCTGAGCGTCAACTACCGGACGCCGGCGGAGGTCATGGCGGAGGCCGAGCCGGTCATCCGGGCCGTGCTACCGGACGCCAACGTGCCGACCTCCATCCGGAGCAGCAACGTGCCCGTCGTCCACGGATCTGTTGCGGAGCTGGGCGCGATCCTCGACACGTGGCTCGCCGCGCACGCCGAGGGGACCGCTTGTGTCATCGGCGATCCCACCTTCCCGCCGACGTCCCGCGTCCGGTCGCTGACCCCGGTGCTGGCGAAGGGGCTCGAGTTCGACCTGGTCGTCCTTGTCGACCCCGAGGCGTTCGGCACGGGCATCGAGGGGGCGGTCGACCGCTATGTCGCGATGACGCGGGCGACCCGGCAACTCGTCATCCTGACGAACACCGGGCACCGTGACCGCCGGTCCTAGAATCGGGCGATGGGTAGGACCGACCGCGCCTGCCGGGTGATCGCGGCACCACCGGCGACCGTCTACGGCGCTCTCCTCGACCGGGAGTCGCTGGAGGCATGGCTGCCGCCGGACGGCATGCGTGGGCGGATCGAGCGGTGGGATCCCCGGCCCGGCGGCGGTTTCCGGCTGGTTCTCACCTATCTCGACCACACCGACAGTCCCGGGAAGACGTCAGATGCGACGGACGTCGTCGACGTGGAGTTCGCGGCCCTGGTGCCCCCGGAGCGTGTGGTGCAGCGGGTCGTGTTCGAGGCCGACGACCCGGCGTACTCGGGCACGATGACGATGACCTGGCACCTCGCTGCCACCGGTGCGGGGACCGAGGTGACCGTCACCGCGACGGACGTGCCGCCCGGCATCGACCAGGCGGTTCACGAGGTTGGGATCGCCTCCTCGCTGGCCAACCTGGCGTCCTACATCGAAGCGGCGCACTGAGCCGCCCACATCGCACGGGTCATCTCGTACTCGACCTCGCCCAGCTCCGTTTCCGGCAGCGGGTCGTCCCAGAACGGGAAGAACGTGCGGACGTACCGCATGCCGATCGTCTCCATGACGCGCCGGGACCCGGTGTTCACGGCCATGGTCTGCGCGATCACCCGGCTCTGCCCGACGGTGTCGAAAGCGTGCCGCAGGAGAGCGCGCGACGCCTCGCTGGCCAGGCCCTTGCGCCAGTGCCGGCGGACCAGGCGGTAGCCCAGGTCGCTGACGGCCGGGTCGTGGGGCTGGTCGGGGCCGTGCGCGGGCGGAAGCATCATCAGTCCGACGAAGGTCCCCTCACCCTCCTCGGCCGGTGGTGTCGAGCCGGGCGCGCAGTCGTCGGAGCCGAACGCCATCCAGTAGCCCAGGCCGTCCACCCTGCCGGCCAGGCTCATCCGCTGGGCGTGCGAGGTGACCACCTCGTCCCTCGACCGCGCCCGGCCGTAGAGGTAGCGGAGCACCTCGGGGTCGGAGTCCAGTCCGACCTCCAGGTCGAGGTGCCGGTCGGCGAGCGGGACGAGCAGCAGGCGGTCGGTACGCACGATCGGTTGGGGCATGCGGCCACGATCGCATGACTGGTTTGCGGGACGCGATCCGATTTGTCGTGGCCGCTCGCCGCGCGGGCGGGAATGGTCGCGGGCCTAAGGGGAAGGGCAGTGCCGCCAGCAGGGACTGACCGGGGAGGCGGCGCCATGACGGACACAGCGCGCACAGGGTCGGGTAGCGGACGCCCGGGGGAGGGCGGTGGCTTCGCCGTCGTGGAGATGTTCACCTCCCAGGGCTGCAACAGCTGCCCGCCCGCCGAGGAGGTGCTCTCCAAGATCGACCGCGACGCCCGCGAGCGGGGCCAGCCCGTGTACGCCCTCGGGTTCCACGTCGACTACTGGGACCACCTGGGCTGGGCCGACCCCTACGGCGACCCGGCGCACACGCTCCGGCAGGAGGCGTACGCGCGCGCCTTCGGCTCCGGCGGGTTGTACACGCCGCAGATGGTCGTCAACGGCACCGTCGAGTTCGTCGGCTCCAACGACCGGGCGGCGTCGTCGGCGATCAAGTCGGCCCTCGGGGAGTCAGCCGCCACGTCGCTCGCGCTGTCGGTCGAGAACGTCGACGGCGGCGACGGACGCCGGCTGACGGTGGACTACCACGCCGAACATCCGCCGGAGCAGGCGGTCCTGAACGTGGCGGTCGTCCAACGGGGCCTGGAGAACGACGTCCCCCGGGGTGAGAACGCCGGGCGCCGGCTCCGGCAGGACGGCGTGGTACGCGCCTTCACGTCCGCGAAGCTGGACATGGGGCGCGGGCGGGTCGAGATCACCGTGCCGCCGGACCTCGATCCTCGACGCGCCTCGGTGGTCGGCTACGTGCAGAACGAGGGCGACAAGTCGATCACCGGCGCCGCGGCCGTGGACGTCTCGGTGGCATCCCGGACATGACCGTGCGGCTTCCTCCCGTCACCGTCGAGCGGTGGGTGAACTCGCCGCCGTTGACTCCCGACGACCTGCACGGCCGGGTGGTCCTGGTCGACATCTGGGAGTACACCTGCGTCAACTGGATCCGCACCGCCCCGTACGTCAGGGCGTGGCACCGCGACTACGCCGACCTGGGCCTGACCGTCGTCGGGGTGCACGCGCCCGAGTTCGAGTTCGGCCGGCACGCCGAGAACATCGACCGGGCGATCCGCGACCACGGTCTGACCCATCCCGTCGCACTCGACAACGACTTCACGTTCTGGCGGGCCCTGCGCAACGACGCCTGGCCGGCGAAGTACCTCTTCGACGCCGACGGTCGGCTCGTCGACCGGTGGGTCGGCGAGGGCGACTACGAGCGGGTGGAGTCGGAGATCCGCCGGCTCATCGAGGTCCGGGCACCCGGCACCCCGCTGCCGCCGGTCAGCCCCGAGGTGACGGCGTTCGTCACGACCGGGCAGCCCACCTACGTCGGCATCACGCCCGAGACGTACCTCGGGGCCGACCGGGGCGTGCCGGGCACGTTCACGGTGGCCGGCGACTGGCGGAGCGCCGGCGAGTACGTCGAACTCGCCGGCGGCACCGGCGAACTCGCCCTGCCCTTCACCGCCGGCGAGGTGAACCTCGTCGTCGACCCGGGACCCACCGGGCGGGCCGCGATTCAGGTGCTGCTCGACGGGAACCCGATCGGCGAGGAGCGCGGCCCCGACGTCGGCCCGGACGCGGTGGCGCGGATCGACCGGGCGGCCATGATCCGGCTCGTCGCCGACGCGTCCCGGGTCGACCACCTGCTGACCCTCGTCACCGACCAGCCGGGCTTCCGCGCGTACGTCTTCACCTTCGGCCCGTAGCGCGTGTCCTGATGTTTGAGCACCTGGAGTGGAGCGATGAACGACAAGACCGAGAAGGCGATCCTGGCCGGCGGTTGCTTCTGGGGGATGCAGGATCTCATCCGGAAACGCCCCGGCGTGGTCGACACGAGGGTCGGCTACACCGGCGGGGACGTGCCGAACGCGACGTACCGCAACCATGGCACCCACGCCGAGGCCATCGAGATCAGCTTCGACCCGGACGAACTGTCCTACCGCGACCTTCTGGAGTTCTTCTTCCAGGTCCACGACCCGACGACGAAGAACCGTCAGGGGAACGACATCGGTGTCAGCTACCGGTCGGCCATCTTCTACACCGACGACCAGCAGCGGCACGTCGCCGAGGACACCATCGCCGACGTCGACGCGTCCGGCCTGTGGCCCGGCAAGGTGGTCACCGAGGTCAGCCCGGCCGGGCCCTTCTGGGAGGCCGAGCCGGAGCACCAGGACTACCTGGAGCGCAATCCCGGCGGGTACACCTGCCACTTCGTCCGGCCGGACTGGAAGCTGCCCCGCCGGGGTGAGAGCGGCACCTGATGTCCAGCGCCCTCGCTGGATCCGACCCCGCCGAATCGACAATGAGGCCACGTGGCTGCCAGGACCCAGACGCTGACCCGTACCGCCACCGACATCCGGCCGTTCCGGGTGGAGTTCTCCGAGGCGGACCTCCAGGACCTGCGGGCACGCATCGCGGCCACCCGCTGGCCCGAGAAGCAGACCGGTCGACGACCAGTCCCAGGGCGTGCCGCTGGAGACGAGCCAGGTACTCGCCCGCTACTGGGAGAAGGAGTACGACTGGCGCAGGACCGAGGCGCGGCTGAACGACCTGCCGAACTTCATCACCGAGATCGACGGGCTCGACATCCACTTCCTGCACATCCGGTCCAGGCACGACGACGCGCTGCCGCTCATCGTCACCCACGGTTGGCCGGGTTCGATCATCGAGCAGATGAAGATCGTGGGTCCGCTCACCGACCCGACGGCGCACGGCGGGACCGCGTCGGACGCCTTCCACCTGGTGATCCCGTCGATGCCCGGCTACGGCTTCTCGGGTAAGCCGACCACGCCCGGCTGGGGCCCCGAGCACATCGCGAACGCCTGGATCGAACTGATGAGGCGTCTGGGCTACTCGCGGTACGTCGCGCAGGGGGGCGACTGGGGCGCGCTCATCACCGACCTCATCGGCCTGCAGGCGCCGCCGGAACTGGCCGGCATCCACACCAACATGCCGGGCGCGATTCCGCCGGACATCGACACGTTGCTCCAGTCGGACATCACCGGAGCGGGCAACGCGCTGGCCGCGCTGCCGTCCGGCCTCTCCGACGAGGAGCGGCGGGCGTGCGAACAGCTGTACTTCTTCTGGCAGCACTCCGCCTACGCCCTGATGATGGGGACGCGCACGGAGACGCTGACCGGGCTCGCGGACTCGCCGATCGCCCTGGCGAGCTACATGATCGACCACGACGCGGCCAGCCTGGAGCTGATCTGCCAGGCCTTCGCCGGGCAGCAGGTCGGCCTCACCCGCGACGACGTCCTCGACAACGTCACGCTCTTCTGGTTGACGAACACGGGTGTTTCCGCGGCTCGTCTCTACGCGGAGAACACGCTGTCCTTCTTCGCCGCCAAGGGGGTGTCCGTCCCGGTCGCCGTGAGCGTCTTCCCGGACGAGCTCTACCAGACCCCGCGGAGCTGGGCCGAGCAGGCGTATCCCAACCTCATCCACTACAACCAGCTCGACCGGGGTGGGCACTTCGCGGCCTTCGAGCAGCCGATGCTCCTGACCGAGGAGTTGCGAACCGCCTTCCGGTCGCTGCGCTAGGCGACCCTGTCCGGACGGCGGTCAGCCGAGCCAACGGCCGTCGCGCATGAGGACGCGTCTCTGCAACTCGTTGGCCTCCCGCCAGGCCTGGATGCGCCGCGGCCGGATCCGGAAGTACTGGTAGGGCTCGTCGAGCGTGCGCGGGTCGAAACCGGTCTTCGTCGCGAACGCGTCGCCCGCCGCCGGGCCGAGGTCGGCGACGTCCACCGGCTCGGCGGTGCCGTCGACGACGACGACGTCCCGCGTCGGCCCGAGGCTGAGTCGCACCCGGCCGTGCGCCCGCCGGTTGCGGCCGGTGACCGAGGCGCGCGGCGTCGAGATGAGGAACGCGGTCCCGTCCCAGAGGTA
The DNA here is from genome assembly GCF_040656655.1 of Micromonospora sp. NPDC049799. Taxonomy (NCBI): domain Bacteria; kingdom Bacillati; phylum Actinomycetota; class Actinomycetes; order Micromonosporales; family Micromonosporaceae; genus Micromonospora; species Micromonospora sp. NPDC049799. The sequence goes on along the minus strand of NZ_JBFAMU010000127.1, from coordinate 3,022 downwards.
CGAGAGCGGGATGAGGTGGACCCCGCCCGGAGAGCCCGACGTCGCGACCCAGGGATCGATGTCGCTCTCCAGCTTCGCGCGAGTGTCCCGCAGCCTCTCCTCAAGTCCACGCGGCGGCGCGCCCGTCATGCTTCCTCCAGTCACGTCGTGGGGAGCCCCTCCTGCACGGGAGGGGCTCCCTCGCTGATCGTCCCCCGCAGCGAACTCGGCGTACATGCGGCCGAAGCTCTTCGCCACGGCGAGGCCGCGCTCGACGTAGAACCGCTTGCTCGCCGCCACGTCCGCGACGCCCAGCAGGAGCACGAACTCGTCGATCTGCCGGGTGGCCGGGCCGGTGTCCTTCTTCGCCGAGGTCGCGACCTTCCAGATCGTCCCGTCCGGAACCTGCACGACACCGCCGTAGCCCCAGAGCGACTTCGCGGCCGGTTTCAGCGGCGTGGCACCGGCGTCCAGGGCGGCGCCGATGTGGGGTCGGCCACCTCGAGGGTGATGGATGCGATGGATGTCATGGTCATCACGCTAGGTGCAGCTCGGTGACCAGCGCTTCTTGATTCCTGACCGGTCTCGTCACCCGTCTTCCCACACACGGCGGCATCCCCGCAGCGGCACCCGTTGCCCGGCGCCGGTAGGCGCCACTACGTAGCAACGCCGTCGCGCGCTCGACGCGCCGCGTCATCAGGTACACGTGCGGGGACTGGCCGTAGGCCAGCCGGAACTGGCGGCTGAGGTGCTCGGCCGACATCTCCGCGCCACGGGCGAGCGCCTCGACGTCCAGCGGCTGCGCGTACTCCCGGTCGATCCGGTCGCGGACCCGGCGCAGTCGCGCGAGGTCGCGCAGGCGCTGGGCCGCGGCCAGTGCCTGGCCCCATGCGGGGTGACACATGAGAGAACTCCCTTCATCCATGACCGACGACCGGACGGGTCAGCGAAGCTCCTGGATGCGGACCAGGTTGCCCGCGGGGTCGCGGAAGGCGCAGTCGCGGATGCCGTACGGCTGCTCGGTCGGCTCTTGGACGACCTCGGTGTCGCCGGCCTGCACCTTCTCGAAGGTGCCGTCGAGGTCCCGGGTGGCCAGCAGGATCCAGCCGTAGGTGCCCTTGGCCATCATCTCGGCGATGGTGCGGCGCTCGTCCTCGGTGACCCCGGGGTCGGCGGCTGGCGGGGCCAGGAGGATCGACGTGCCGGGCTGGTCGACCGGACCGACCGTGATCCACCGCATCCTGCCCTGTCCGACGTCATTGCGGACCTCGAAGCCGAGGACGTCGCGGTAGAAGGCCAGGGAGGCGTCCGGGTCGACGTGCGGAAGGAAGGTCGTGTGAATGGTGATGTCCATGCGATCAGGCTAGGTGCGGCCCCCTGGCCGGCACTTCTCGATTCCTGATCGATCGGGCCACCGGTCTCGTCGGTCCGGGCCCGTCTACCTGCCCCGTCAGGGTGAGCGCCGCAGGGATCGGGCCCGCGGTCGGGTTGCCGCCGGGAGAATCGGCGGTCGCACGGTGTGGGCTGCGGTGACCGGGAGGAGCCACGAGGGTGAGCCGTCCGGCCGCGCTGCTGAGACGCGGCGACGAGCCACTTCAGGCATCGTTCCTGGAACTCTTCTTCGACCTCGCGTTCGTCCTCGCGCTGCGGCAGATCTCGCTCGTCCTGCTCGCCGACGCGAGCCTCACGGGGGTGGCCCGCACCGCCCTGCTTCTGCTTCCGCTGTGGTCGGTCTGGGTGGTGACGGCCTGGTTCACCGACTGGTTCGCCCGCGACCACCGCGCGGTGCAGGCCCTGCTCGTCGGCGCCACGCTCGGGGTCCTGCTGATGAGCGTCGCCGTGCCGCACGCGACGGGGAACCGGGCGGCACTCTTCGCCGGAGCGTACGTCGCGCTCCACGTCGGGCGGAGCATCGTCACGACCGTGGCGTTGCGCGGGCATCCCCTGCGTCGCCGTACGCTGCGGGTCCTGGTCTGGTTCGTCGTCTCCGGGATCTTCTGGTTGGTCGGGGCCGCCTGGCCGGCGGCACGCGTGCCCGCCTGGGTGGTGGCCGTGGCGCTGGACTACGCGGCACCGCACCTGGGCTGGCCGGTCCCCGGGCTGGGCCGTGCGCAGCCCGGTGAACTGCGGCTGCGCGGCGGACACCTCACCGAGCGGTTCCAGCAGATCTTCATCATCGCCCTCGGCGAGCTGATCATCGCCGCGGGTCTGGCGTACTCGGCGACCGAGCTGGCCCCGCTGCACTCCGCCGCCTTCCTCCTGGCCTTCGCCGCCGCGGTGCTGATCGGCCGGCTGTACGTCGCGCCGGCCGGCCCGTACCTGGGCGCCGCCATCGACGAACGGAATCCGGCCCGGTTCGCCACCCTCACCGGCAACCTGCACCTGGTCATGATCGCCGGTGTGGTGGCCACGTCGGTGGCCGCCGATCTGGTGATCGCGCATCCAACCGACCGGGCGTCCGGCGCGGGGATGGCGCTGACCGTCGCCGGCCCCGTGCTCTTCCTCGCCGGCCGGATCGCCCTGTCCGCGCTCATCTACCGCCGGCTGTCCTGGTACCGGTTGCTCGGGCTGGCCGCCCTGCTGGTCATCGCGTTCACCGGGCACGCGGCGCCGCTTCTCGGCGTGGCCGTGGCAAACGTCGGCGTCCTGCTGGTCGTGGCGGTCCTGGACCGTCACATGGAATCGAGGTCGTGGCCGAGGCGCTGACTCTGCCGTCGCCACCATCTCGCCGGAATCAGGCTCATGCGTCGAACCAGTCGCATAACGTCACGTGGCGGAACCATCGCCGGACCACCGGGGCCTCGTGCCCGTGGTCCCGTGCCGACCGGAGGGGCCGAGCGTGGATGACGACGACCGCGTGCTGTTGCGCGAGCTGGACGGGCCGCAGCCGGCGATCCGGCTGCCCCGGGCCCTGGGCTGGCTGAGCCTCGCGATCGGCGTCGGTGCTCTCGCCGTACCCGATCGGTGTGCCCGGCTGGTCGGTGTGGACGACGTGCCGGCGGCGCGGACGGTGGTCCCGGCGCTCGGCGCGCGGTACCTGGCC